>NZ_JAXVAE010000062.1:0-30862 GCF_037460745.1 Hallella sp.
CACTTTATTTGATGAATTTTAATAACTATGCGATTTTATCGCATCAGTACTAATCTGTTATCTTTTTTGCGACATCGACCTTACCTTTTATATATATACGCATTGCCTCAAGTTGTTTGTCGCGATTGTCTATTTCTAGTCGAAGGCGTTTTTCGTTCAGTTCTTTTTCCATTTTGTTCCTTTTCTTTTTGCTATCGAAATAAAAGAGGATCGCAACTAACATTCCCGTCAATATTACTATTGCTAAAATAAGGAGCCAGCAGTTTCTATTTGCTCTTTCCTGCATGGAATGTCGATCTTTTTCCATTTGGACAGAGGCTAAGTAGTAATTGTTTGTTGATTTTGCAGCCTCTTCATATGTCGTTTCGAGATAATAATAGGTGGAATCCGTTAAGTTCTTTGCTGATATTAAATTATTGTTTTTAAATGCAATACTGCTCAACAAATAGAATAGTGTGTATTTTTCTTTTGTGTCAGTAGCCTTAACGGTTTGCAGGATTTTTGACGCTTGCTCAATGGAATCTACGTCTATTAATGCTTCGGCAAGCGATAATTTTCTAGAGACGGAAGATGTTCTTCCCCACTGATATGCCTTTAAGGCTGAATTGTAGGAACTGTCATTTTCCCCCATAATTTTGTAGAAAACAGACAAGTCTTGATAGACATCCGATACAACTGCGCTATCAGTGAATGCGCGTGCCATAGAAAGGACTCCTTGGCCCCTACGAATTACTTTGCTTATACTCTCGACATAAGATAAGCATTCGCATTGATTTAACAAGAGATAGACCTTATTGGCCATTGGCTGGCCTGTGCTCTTGGGGAATAATGCCACGGCCAAATTAGCCAATTTCAAGGCTTTTTCGGGATCTGACAGCCGATATATTTTTGACATTTTCTCCAAAGCCATACACTCCAAATTATAATTCTTGGAAGCATGAGCTGCTTTCCATGAGTTTTCTAAACATCCAATAGCTTTCTCCACACTATCATTAAGCAAGTAGTATTTGCCCATATAATACTCGCACCTTGCATAAAGGGTATCAGTAGGATGGTCTTTGAACCAACCAGAAGCTATTCCGATGAGAGAGTCGCTGTAAATGTCGATGCCTGATTTGTCCTGGGCTAGCGTATAGACTAATGAAAACTTTGCTTGGTCTTCCTTTGATAGATTTGCCCTGTTAATTTGGTTCAACAGCACCAAGGCACTATCTGCCTTTTGATGCTCTGCGCAGAACAAGGCCTGAGATATGCGGGTGGTGTCATTACCTCCACATGACACGAAACACAATAGCATGACCCATACGAAAATGGGCTCATAAGAAATGAAGTCCTTCATTGTTTCATATTTTTCTTTGCAAAAATACTGTTATTTTATTTATTAGCAAAGGAATAGTAGTCTAAATCATTGTCTACATAAAAATGTGTATCTGTTTGTAAACAAGAGAGTTAGATGCATGCATGAATAACGTGAGGTCTACAACCTTAAAAAGGTTGATGACTGCTATTCACTTTAGAAGGTCTTCAAGCAGTAATCTGTAAAAATGAGACAAGGAAGTTTCCTTCTTGTTATCAGTGTGACTGTCAGACCATCATTGTGGCGTGATTGGGAGCTTCACCGCAAAGCGCGGAACTTATTGATTGTCCAGGCGTAGGCTTGGGCGGTGCGAGCGTCCATGTGGTCGAAGTGGCCGCCTTCGTTCCATTGGAGCGTGGTGTTGTTTGGGCCGAGTTGTTGCTCCAACAGTTGCTGTTCGAAGCGGATGTTGGCGCCAACGCGTGCCATCGAGAGGTTGCGCACATGCTCCTCCTTGCGGCCAATGCTCAGGTAGGCCACCTTAGAAAGGATGGGGTGAGAACTGGCAAACGTTTGCCAACCATCGATCCACACCGAGGGAGAGGCGGCCGCTATGCCGGTGAACACGTCGGTTTGTGTGGCAGCCCACAGAGAGAAGAGGGCAGCCAGGGAATAGCCGCCCAGAACGACGGGTAGGTCGCCAAACCGCTGTTGCAACACGGGCAACAGGCGGTGGGTAATAAACCGTAGCGTTTCTTCGGCGTGATGGCCCACCTCCTCGCGCCGCGAGATGGCGTCGTCGTGCCAAGGCGACATCTGCAAATGCCAGTCGTCGATCTTGAAGGCAGCCATGACGAAGGGGTGCGGTGTGTGTTGGGCTATCAGCGACACCTCGTGGCCGATGGTGCCCACCTCCTTCCGCTCAAGCGGTTGGATGAGTAACGCCACGGGATTGTCGTGCACGTAAAGGTCTACTGCGATGTCGAGGTTGTCGAGGGTAAGGTGTTTCATTCTTCCTTGATGATGTTTCCTTCAGCCTGTTGGGCGTATGATAGGCATGCGTCGGTGTGGTCGTTGATGATGCCGATGGCTTGCAAGAACGAGTAGATAATGATGGATCCCACATATTTGAATCCACGTTTCTTCATGTCCTTGGCCACAAGGTCGGAGAGGGCGTTGCGGGTGCATTCCTTGTTTTGGTGACTGGGGTAGCGCCACGTCTGTCGGTTCGTGAAATGCCAGATGTACAGGTCGAAGCTACCAAACTCCTGAGCCACCTGCAAGAAAGCCTTGGCGTTGTAGACCATGGCCTGTACCTTGCGCGGCGAACGAATCATGCCCTTGGTGTTGAGGATGCGGTTGATGTCCTCCTCGGTGAACCGTGACACACGCTCCGGGTCGAAACCTGCGAAGCATTGGCGGAACACCTCGCGGCGCTCGAGCATCATGAGCCATGACAGGCCACACGACATGCTCTCCATGACAAGCATCTCGAAGAGGCGGTGCTCGTCGTGAAGCGGCACGCCCCATTCCTCATCATGGTACTTCTCAAGCAGGGCGTTGCCTACAGCCCACAAGCAGCGGGGAGGGTACTGCATGTGCTTCATGTCGTGGCCGCCCCATGTGGTCATGTTGACGAAGCGGAATCCCAAGGCCACGTACAATCGCTCGGCCCACGGATGCGTCAGGTCGACCAGCAGTCCTACGGGTTGGCGTCGACCATGACGCCGTATCAGTTCGAGCATCAAGGCCGACGCGATGCCTTGCTTGCGGTACTCGGGGTTCACGGCCAGCGTGTCGACGTAGTATTCGCCCGCCTGCGTTTCATCGAGTATGCCCGAGAAGTCGCGGTCCATCTGCTCCTTGATCGTTTCGAGGAAAGCCCGTCGCAACGAATGCAAGTGGGCGCCATCATATCCGATGATGACGCCGGCGATGTCGCCCTTCGGCGTCTTGGCAACCAGTGCGTTGCGGTAACTGTACTGGCTGTCGTCACGAGCCACTAGGCCCGTCATCATCTGTCGGAACTCGTCCAGCGTGTGGTGGGGCCCGGCAAAGTGTTGGCAACAATCCTCGTCCATGGCCATCATGATGAGCGGGGCAATGCTGGGCGCCTGGTCGGGCGTTGCGGGTTCTATATGGTATTTCATGGTTGAAGTGAATGGGGCGGTTCGCCTATGTTGTTGTTCGCCACTAATCGTAGTGGTCTGGGAGATGGTAGGGGCTTGCGCACCTTAGTAAGACGCGGTGCAGGGGAAGCCTGCGGCCACCACTCGGTCGCGTATGCTGTCGAGCTCCTCGTGGGTAGCCTTGCATAAGTTGTGGTCGGGGGTCTCGCGGTCGATGGTGTAAACCATCACGCCTTGGGGCTTGATGGCCTTCACGGCTTCCAACCACGGCTCCACATATAGGTCGCTTGTGTTGTCGACCGACACCGTCTGGCCTTTGCGGTCGACGGTTGTTCCCTTCATAAACATGGTCTGTATGATGACGTGGCCATTGAAAAGCTTCATGTTCTCAATCACCTTCTTCACGTCGTAGCTCGGTTGGGCGGGGCGGTCGGTCAACTGGATGTAGTCGGCGTCGACCGTGTCGAGTTTCAGAATGTTATTGTCCACTTTCATCAAGGCCTGCCGTGTCTGTTCGTGACCTATAAACGTGGAATTGCTCAGCACGCTGATCTTCGCGTCGGGGCACCACTTGTCGCGCAAACGGATGGTGTCGTCGATGATTTCGGGGAAATGGGGATTGCTGGTGGGCTCACCGTTTCCGGCAAACGTCAGCACATCGGGGTGCTCACCATCGTTGTGCATCTTTTCCAGTTGGCGAGCCAAAGCCTCGGCCACCTCCTCGCGTGAGGGGTGGTGGGTATGGGTGTGATGATCCTTGTTGAAACCGCATTCGCAATAAATGCAGTCGAAAGTGCAAATCTTACCGTCGGCCGGCATCAGGTTGATGCCTAAGCTCAGTCCCAAGCGGCGGCTGTGAACGGGTCCATAGATGGGACTTGGGAAAATGATAGTGCTCATGATTCTTGTTTGGCTTATAATGGGTTTCGGATGACCTTCCCGGAGGGCGTGGCCCATCCTTCGACCTGCAAAGATACAGATAATTATCTGAGGATTGAAGTTAACACACGTTAAACTCTCTTGTTTGTGACATTTTTTTTGTTACTTTGCATGCAAATTTGGGTTATTATAGCCATTTGAAAATGGGACATAAACGAAAAAAGGCCAGTAGGCGCTCTATACGCCTGCAATCGGTCACGCTTTGTATTAGCACCGCTCTGGTGCTTATCCTCTTGGGACTGGTTGTTTTCTCCACATTGCTGGGGCGCAACTTGTCGTCATACGTCAAGGAAAATTTGGTGGTCACCATGATGCTCGAGCAGGACATGACCGACACCGAGGCGCAGACCATGTGCCGCGGCTTGGCCAAGCGCCCTTACATCAAGAGCATCCATTTCATCAGTAAGACGCAGGCTTTGAAAGAGGCTACCAAGGAGATGGGTACCGACCCGTCGGAGTTTACCGATGGTGTCAATCCGCTTCCGTCGTCGGTCGACCTCACGTTGAAGAGCGATTATGCCAACAACGACTCGTTGAAGTGGATAGCCAAGGAGCTTAAGCAATATCCGAAAGTGTCGGAGATCAACTATCAGCGCGACCTCGTTGAGGCGGTGAACCGCAACCTCACGAAGATCGGCTTGGTGCTGCTCGTCCTGGCGGTGCTGCTCACCTTCGTGTCGTTCTCGCTGATCAACAACACCGTGCGCTTGGGGATCTATGCGCGTCGCTTCTCCATTCACACCATGAAACTGGTGGGAGCGTCGTGGGGCTTCATCCGTTGGCCATTCCTTCGTCGCGCCATCGCCACAGGCATGTTGGCAGCTATCTTGGCGTGTGCAGTGCTGGGTGGCGGCATGTATCTGCTCTATTGCTACGAGCCCGACGTGCTGACCGTCATCTCATGGGAGGAGATGGCCATCACCGCCATTGCTGTGTTCCTCTTTGGAATCATTATAACCGCCATGTGTGCCTGCATTTCCGTCAACAAGTTCCTGAAGATGAAGGCTGGCGAACTCTATAAAATTTAATTTATCATTCAAATAAATCGCGAGAGGGGAGCGGTCCTAAGCGGTTCCGCCAGTTGAGCATTGGTGGAATCCCGTGTGGCTCGGCCGCCTTTCGTAAAGTTGAAATTCTAACTATGGATAGAAGAAATTTAGCATTCGACCGTACCAACTTCATTTTGTTGGCCATCGGTTTCGCTATCGTAGTCATCGGTTTTATCCTGATGAGCGGTCCGTCATCGACCGAGGAAGCGTTCAATCCCGACATCTTTAGCGCACGTCGCATTAAGGTGGCTCCCGTGGTGTGCTTCGTGGGATTCGTCTCTATGATCTATGCCATTGTGCGCAAGCCCAAGGACAATGGTGCCGACAAGCAACTCGACGAACAAAAGAAGGAGGATTAATAAGGTATGAACGAACTTCAAGCTATTCTCTTAGGTATCATCCAGGGTCTTACGGAGTATTTGCCCGTCAGTAGCAGTGGTCACCTGACCATTGTGTCGTCGTTCATGGATGTGGAAGGAGCCGACAACCTGGCGTTTACCGTTGCCGTTCATGTGGCTACGGTGTTGAGCACGTTGGTTATCTTCTGGAAGCAGATTGTGTGGATATTCCGCGACCTCTTTAAGTTCTCTTGGAACGAGGGCACACGCTACGCAGCGCTCATTGCCCTGTCGATGATTCCCGTGGGTATCGTTGGTGTGTTCTTCAAAGATGTGGTGGAGGAGATTTTCGGATCAGGCTTGCTCATCGTGGGCATCATGCTTCTGTTGACCGCAGCCCTGCTCTCCTTCTCTTATTTCGCCAAACCCCGACAGAAGGAAAAAATTAGTTTCAAGGACGCTTTCGTCATTGGCTTGGCCCAGGCTTGCGCCGTGATGCCCGGTCTGTCGCGTTCAGGAAGCACCATCGCCACAGGCTTGTTGCTCGGCGACAAGAAGGAGAAGCTGGCACAGTTCTCTTTCCTCATGGTCATCCCTCCCATTTTGGGCGAGGCTTTGCTCGACGTGATTAAGATGATGAAGGGCGGCGTGGCCACCGTTATGGGCGACATCCCTTTGTCGTCGCTCATCGTTGGATTCATCGCTGCGTTTATCTTCGGATGCCTGGCCTGCCGTTGGATGGTCGACATCGTGAAGCGCGGCAAGCTCATCTACTTCGCTGTGTATTGCGCAGTGGTAGGTCTCGGCGTCATCATATTTAGCATCCTCTAATCCTCCAGCGAGTCAACGAATGCAAATGGACTTCATACAAGGCGAGATCATCGCCATCGACAAGCCCTATCGCATGTCGAGTTTCGGAGCGTTGGCCCACATACGCTACCTGCTTTCCAAATATTTGGGCAAGAAGGTGAAGGTGGGTCACGCAGGAACGCTCGACCCTTTGGCCACTGGTGTGCTCGTTCTATGCACGGGGCGATGCACCAAGCGTATTGAGGAATTGCAGAGCCACACCAAGGAATACACCGCCACCCTTCAGTTGGGTGCCACCACCGATAGCTACGACTGCGAGCACACCGTGAACCACACCTACCCCTGGCGCCACATTACCAAGGAGTTGGTGCTCGAGACTCTTCCGCAATTTGTGGGCGACATTGATCAGGTGCCACCCACATATAGCGCTTGCAAGGTGGATGGTGCGCGTGCGTACCAGCTTCGTCGCAATGGCGAGCAGGTGGAGTTGCAGCCCAAGCGCGTCCGCATCGATGAGATAGAGCTCACCGATTTCGACGCCGAGCAACATCGCATATCCATCCGCGTGGTCTGCGGCAAGGGTACCTACATCCGTGCTTTGGCCCGTGATCTGGGTAGAGCCATGGGAAGCGGCGCGTACCTCACCGACCTGAGGCGCACGCGAGTGGGTGATTTCACGGTCGACAACTGCATCAGCTTCGACCACTTCTGTGAGTGGTTGGCAGAGCAAGACGTGGTGATGCCGAAGCAAGAGGAGAAAAAACACAATCGGGTGGAAGGCAAAAAGCCCATTGGCTAACATCCCTACACCTATCAAATAATAACGTTCGTCGTGCCCACTTGTAGCCCAATGGGGCGCGATGTTTATGTTTTTAAGTTCAAACTTCAAAGAAAAAATGAAACTGTCACAATTCAGGTTTAAGTTGCCCCAAGAGCAGATTGCTATGTATCCGCATAGTCTTGTTCGTGAGTTTACCAACGACGACGGCTCCAAGGAGTCGTTCCGCGTAACGCGTCGCGACGAGGCTCGTCTGATGGTGCTGCATCGCACCACGGGCGAGATCGAGATGTTCAAGAAGGATGAGAAGGGCAACCCCATTGAGGGCAA
Source organism: Hallella sp. (assembly GCF_037460745.1). NCBI lineage: Bacteria > Pseudomonadati > Bacteroidota > Bacteroidia > Bacteroidales > Prevotellaceae > Hallella > Hallella sp. The sequence continues at coordinate 7,671 of NZ_JAXVAE010000062.1, forward strand.
ATACATAGAGTTCCGCGATATCTTGGATTATTTTGACGAGGGCGACACGTTCGTCATGAACGACACAAAGGTTTTCCCCGCTCGTCTCTATGGAACCAAGGAGAAGACCGACGCCAAGATCGAGGTGTTCATCCTTCGTGAACTCAACGAGGAGACCCACCTGTGGGACGTGCTCGTGGAGCCGGCGCGTAAGATTCGCATTGGCAACAAGTTGTTCTTCGACGAGGTAGGCACCATGGTGGCTGAGGTTTACGACAACACCACGAGCCGTGGCCGTTCGCTGCGCTTCCTTTACGACTGCTCGCACGAACAGTTCAAGGAGGAGTTGTTTTCGTTGGGCGAGATGCCGTTGCCCGATTACGTGCTCAACGGTCGTCCTGCCGATCCCACCATGAGCAACATGCATGTCCACTCACATGCCACGGAAGACGATGTCACCGACTTCCAGTGTGTGTTTGCCAAGCACGAGGGAGCCGTCACCGCACCTGCCACTGGCTTGCATTTCAGTCGTGAGCTGATGAAGCGCATGGAGATCAAGGGTGTGAACGCTGCCTATATCACCTTGCATTGCGGTTTGGGCAACTTCTCGCAGATTGAGGTGGAAGACCTGACCAAGCACAAGATGGACTCTGAGCAGATGCAGATCACCAAGGAGGCGTGCGACCTCGTGAACCAGACCAAACTTTCGGGACACCGTGTGTGCGCCATCGGAACGAGCGTGGCCAAGGCCACCGAGACCGCTGTGGGCACCGACGGCTTGCTCAAGGAGTATGATGGCTGGACCAGCAAGTTTATCTTCCCACCCTACGACTTTGGCTTGGCCAACTGCATGGTGGCCAATTTCTTCCATCCTGAGTCGACCCTCATGATGTCGACGGCTGCCTTTGGAGGTTATGATGCCGTAATGGAGTGCTACGACAAGGCACTTAAGAATGGCTACATGTTTGGTTGCTTCGGCGACAGTCTGCTCATTATCGACTAAGGCGCATGCCTTTTTCGATGAATCTTAAACTTCTGGCTATGTTGCATCACGTTTATTTCAGCATCGGCTCCAACATCGGCAACCGCAAACGCCTGGTTCGTGAGGCCATCGCCTTGCTCAACGAGCGAGTGGGCGAGGTGGAGCGGCAGTCGTCGTTGTTGGAGACGGAGCCGTGGGGCTTCACGTCGCCCAATAAGTTTATTAACGCCTGCGTGTGTTGCCTTACAACCCAGACGCCGCGCCAATTGCTGGCCATCACACAGAACATTGAGCGCGAGATGGGACGCACGATGAAGACTACCGATGGGCAGTATCACGATCGCGTCATCGATATCGACATCTTGTTGTACGACGACCTCAGTGTTGACGAGCCCGACTTGGTCATTCCCCATCCTCGCATGCGGGAGCGTGAGTTTGTCATGGTGCCGTTGCGCGAGATTCTCGACAATGTTTAACCCAAATCGGTCATTAGACCGAAATTGGTGGGTTGTTAGGACTTTATGGATTCTCGTAAGTTGGACATTAGACCGAAACAAGTGGATTGTTAGGATTTAAGCACTAACAAGAATTGGAATCTAATGTCCGATTTGGCATAAAAAGAGCCGCATCACCTTGATGGTAATGCGGCTCTTTCAATTTCTTTCTATTGAGCGGCAGGCTTTGCGCCTGTGCTGCTTACTTACGCAGACCGAGGGCCTTCACGATGGCACGGTAGCGGTTGATGTCGCGCTCCTTCAGATAAGTGAGCAGACGACGACGCTTACCGACGAGCTGAGTCAGTGAACGAGTAGTCACATAGTCCTTGTGGTTAGCCTTGACGTGCTCAGTCAGGTGCTTGATGCGATAGGTGAACAGAGCGATCTGGCTCTCTGCAGAACCTGTGTCTGTTGTTGACTTGCCATACTGGCCGAAGATCTCTTCCTTCTTCTCTGAGTTAAGATACATGTTGTTTGTTGATTAATAATGGTTGCATCATTAACATCTGTTGGTCGCTCTATGGCCTTAATCAAAACCGTTGGCAACCGCAAATGCTCCGGTATTTCCGAAAATGCGGTGCAAAGGTACAACTTTTCATTCATTCACACAAGCCTTTCGATTATTTTTAGTAATTTTGCACGCAAATAAATATAGCTATTTTTTAAGGTAAATCAATGCAAGACATTCGTAACATCGCAGTTATTGCGCACGTTGACCATGGTAAGACTACCTTGGTCGACAAGATGATGCTCGCTGGAAAACTGTTCCGTGACGGCCAGGACAACAGCGGCGAAGTGCTCGATTCCAATGATTTGGAGCGCGAACGAGGGATAACCATTTTGTCGAAGAACGTCTCCATCAACTGGAAGGGCGTCAAAATCAATATTCTCGATACTCCGGGCCACTCCGATTTCGGTGGTGAGGTGGAGCGCGTGTTGAACATGGCCGATGGTTGTTTGCTGCTTGTCGACGCATTCGAGGGTCCGATGCCGCAGACGCGTTTCGTGTTGCAGAAAGCCTTGCAGATTGGTTTGAAGCCCATCGTGGTGGTCAACAAGGTCGACAAGCCCAACTGCCGCCCGGAGGCCGTGTACGAGATGGTGTTCGACCTGATGTGCGACCTCAACGCCACCGAGGACCAGCTCGATTTCACCGTGGTCTATGGTTCGGCCAAGAACGGATGGATGGGCCCCGATTTCAATAAGCCCACCGACAACATCGACTATCTGCTCGATAAGATAGTGGAGGTTATTCCGGCTCCTAAGCAGCTCGAAGGCACTCCGCAGATGCTTATCACCTCGCTCGATTATAGCAACTATACCGGCCGTATCGCTGTGGGCCGCGTGCATCGTGGCAAGCTCACCGATGGCATGAACATCGTTATTTGCCACCGCGACGGCACCCAGGAGCGCACCAAGATCAAGGAGCTCCATACCTTTGAGGGCATCGGCCACAAGCGTGTCGATAGCGTGGAGAGTGGCGATATCTGTGCCGTTGTAGGCTTGGAGCGCTTCGAGATTGGCGATACCATCGCCGACTTTGAGAACCCTGAGCCGCTGCCTCCCATCGCCGTCGACGAGCCCACGATGAGCATGCTGTTCACCATTAACGACTCGCCTTTCTTCGGACGTGAGGGTAAGTTCTGCACATCGCGCCAGATTAACGACCGTTTGCAGCGCGAGCTTGAGAAGAACATCGCCCTTCGCGTGGAGCCTTTTGAGGATTCTACCGATAAGTGGATTGTGAAGGGCCGTGGCGTGCTCCACCTCTCTGTGCTCATCGAGACCATGCGTCGTGAGGGTTACGAGTTGCAGGTAGGCCAGCCGCAAGTTATCTATAAGGAGATCGACGGTCAGAAGTGCGAGCCTGTTGAGGAGCTCGATATCAATGTGCCGCAAGACTATTCGTCAAAGATGGTCGACATGGTGACACGCCGTAAGGGTGACCTCACGGGTATGGACACCGAGGGCGACCGCGTCAACATCACGTTCGACATTCCTTCGCGTGGTATCATTGGTCTGCGTACCAATGTGCTCACCGCTTCGCAAGGCGAGGCCATCATGGCTCACCGCTATAAGGAGTATCAGCCCTATAAGGGCGAGATTGTGCGTCGTACCAACGGTTCCATGATTTCCATGGACGGTGGAACGGCCTACGCTTATGCCATCGATAAGTTGCAGGATCGCGGTAAGTTCTTTATCGATCCGGGTGAGGAGGTTTACCCAGGCGAGGTAGTGGGCGAGCACGTCCACGACAACGACTTGGTCATCAATGTGTGCAAGGCCAAGCAGCTCACCAACGTGCGTGCCTCTGGTTCTGATGACAAGGCTCACATCGTGCCGAAGACCGTCATGAGTTTGGAGGAATGCCTCGAGTATATCAAGGCCGACGAGTATGTGGAGGTCACACCGAAGAGCATCCGCATGCGTAAGATCATCCTCGACCACCTCGAGCGCAAGCGTTCCAACAAGGAGTAATGATTCATTCCGCTATAAGCGAATGATGGTGCGGGCAATGGCTTTTGGGTCATTGCCCGCATTTTTGTGGTATGCTCGGCATGGGCATTGTTTAACCCCAATCGGTCATTAGACCGAAATAGGAAGATTATTAAGAGATTATTGTTTCTTTCCAACTCTTGTCAGCGTTTCTTTCGGCATCTTGCTTCCATTCGCGTTTCGCCATAGCCCGCTATGGCTTCAACGAGAATGTCGCAACCTGCTCGAAACAAACACTAACAAGAATTGAAATCTAATGGCCGATTTGGGTTTAACGGATGAAATTTGCGCATAGCCATCACCTCGATGTTCTTGGGCTTGCGCAGCGTAAAATCAATGAATAACCTGTGTTGAAAGAGAACGTTCGTCCCGCCATCCCGTCCATAGAGCGATGCATTCTGTCTGATGTTTTGGTGCAAAAGTTGTGTGGCGTTTTTCGTTGAACCAGCCACAGAAATGGTCTTTTTTCGCGCTTGTCATCCCCATTTTACGCCGCGCGCCCACCGTTAGGCATCTTTCGTTTTGCGATACCTACCTAACCCCATTTCGAAAGGCCATGTTTTGAGGCTCGAAAGACCATGTATCGACTCTCGGTTAGGCATGTTTTGCAACACAAAAGGTTAAGCAAAAAGTTACGATTCTTTCCTTTGTTTGATAACCTGTTGTAAATCAATCGATTGTGTAATTGCGATGAGAATCGCATATTTCCGTCCAATCCTTCCGTCGTTGCTACCAATGATGTAGATTTCACTATAGATTGTTGCCATAATTCGCATTTGGCTCCCACACCATGAGGCCCATCCAACCATCGTGGTGATTTGCGTTTCGATTCGCCTCCCATTTCCTTTGAACAACATGCAAATGACAGTTGTGTTCACACGAGTTTCACATGCGAATCGCTTTGAAAAAAAGAAGCGGCAATTAGCCTTGTTGATCTATGTAACAAGCAGGTCCTATTTCGTAGGTCTTGTCAGTTGTGCCCCACCTATGTAAAGTGCTGCTACAATTTGAATGGCAAGATGGTTGTTTAGCGAAACAAATAGTTGCGCAATTAAAATAATCTTGTTACTTTTGCAGAAAGTGGACGATATTTGTCATTACTCAGTGGTAGCCTTTTTATCCACAAAGAGTAACCTTTTTATAATAATGAGATCACAAACCGCATGAAAAGTTCAGATACAATCATTACAAGCACACAAAACACACGTGTGAAGAAACTTATCTTGTTGCAACAGAAGTCGGCCGAGCGACGCAAGGCTGGTCTGTTTGTGGTGGAAGGGCGGCGCGAGCTGTTGCATTGTCTCCACTCAGGCTACGAGATCGACACCTTGTTTTATTGTCCACAGTTGCTTTTCGTGGCGGGCGAGGATGGTGAATTGAGGCGTGTGATCGCCGCCAACCCTTCGTTGGAGGTGTCTGCCGAGGTATATGAGCGCATCGCCTATCGTGGTTCTACCGAGGGCGTGGTGGCCCAGATGAAGGTGAAAACAATGGCGTTGGCCGACCTGCAGTTGCCCGACAACCCCTTGCTGATTGTGCTCGAGCGTGTGGAGAAACCCGGCAATCTGGGTGCTGTGCTTCGCTCGGCCGATGCGGCGGCTGCCGATGCCGTGATTGTTTGCGATCCGCTTACCGACCTTTATAACCCCAACCTCATTCGTTCGAGCATTGGCGCCATCTTCACCGTGCCCACCGTGGCGTGCTCATCGGTCGATTGCATCGCCTTCTTGAAGGAGCGTGGCATACGTATCCTCACAGCCCAGCTGCAAGACTCGCATCTCTATTATGATACCGACATGCGCCGAGGCACCGCTTTGGTCATGGGCACTGAGGCCACCGGTCTGACCGAGCCTTGGCGCCAGGCCGCCGACGCCCACATACGCATCCCTATGAAAGGGCAGCTCGACTCGCTCAATGTGTCGGTCAGCGCAGCTATTCTCCTTTTTGAGGCTGTGCGCCAACGGGAGGAATAAGCCTCTCCACACTTCCCATCTCGGGGAAGCGCACTTGCAAGGCCCGCGCCTTTTCCAATGTTTTGCTGATGAAGCGGGCATGTTCCTCCGATTCAGGATGGAAGGGCCGATGCGCCAGGGCCTCACGGATGGGGCGCCATTCGCGCAGGAATGTTTGGGTTTGGGGGGAGAAATAAGCCTCTCCAAACCGTTCGAAGATGTAGTCGATGGCCTGTGGAGTGGGGTGGAGCATGTCCTCGCCATAGAAACGATAGTCGCGTAGCTCGTCGAGCACGATCTCGTACGACGGGAAATAAGCAGGCGCCAACGCCGATTGTTCTTGCTGCATTTTTTCGATGGCGAGCAGCAAGGTGGCCTTCGAGAGTTGCGAGCCGTGGTAGCCATATTTGCGATAGCGGATGGGCGACACCGTGAAAATGAAGCGCACTCGTGGGTAGCGGCTATGGATGAGCTTCATGGTTTGTGTGAGGTGGGTGGCACATTGTTCCACCGTGAGCACCTGCTCGTCGAACAGGCGTTGCGGCCGCTTTTGGCAATTGTCCACAATCTCGCCCGTGGCTTTAAGCACATACACATGGTTGGTGCCCAGGGTGAAGACGCAGGTGCCCGTCTCTCCCTCTGTAAAAGGCATCCGCCCCTCGTGCAACAGGCGTTCCACGGTGTGGCGAATGCTTACCGGGTTATACATCACCCCGTAGGGATTCACCACCGTTCGGAAGCGTTCACGGCTGAAGCGTTGCCCCATATTGTCGGCGAAGCATGAGCCCACAAACAACATGCGTTCGCATGGCGCGATGGTCCACGGCGATTGGGGAATGTCGATGGGTGTTCTGAAATCCATGGTTCTCTTTAGCTTCTTGAAACCTGCATGCCCTTGTGGCTCAGCGTCATGTCCACAAAGCGAGCGTTGGCGTTGCTGGGATGGTTGTTGAGGAGGGTCTTGATGCGCGCCGCCGCCTCAGGATCCTTGGCCACCATGTAGAGGTAACCGCCTCCGCCTGCCCCCGGCAACTTATAGCCCAGACACAGGTCGTCGACGAGCTCGGTGATGCGTTGGCACTCGTCGGGGTTGGTGCCACTGTCGAGCGCTTGGTTTTGTTGCCACGTCTTGCGCACCAATCGTCCCATGGTCTCAAAGTCCTCGCGCTGAATGGCCTCGTACATGGTCATGGCATGCGCCTTCATGTCGCGTAGGATCGACAACTCTTCGTGCTGGTTGAGGAACATGCGTCTCACGATCTCCGCCAAGATGGTCTTGGCTGTTCGTCTGATGCCCGTGTAGTATAATAGGTGGCAAGCCTGGTATTCGGGTTGGGTGAAGATGCCCGTAGGCAACCACCTGACGACGGGGTCCTGATGGAATCCCGCCTGCGTTTGCAGCAGTTTCACGCCGTGCAGCAATCCGCCAAACTGGTCTTGCCATCCTCCGCCAGTGGTGAGCAGTTGTTCGAGTGTCAGCGTGCGGTGCCCAATCTCCGCCTTGTCCCATCCCAGTCCGCAAAACTCGTTGAGCGCTCCCAGAACGGTGGCGGCCAGCACGCTGCTGGTGCCCAGTCCCGAACCGGCAGGGATGGCCGAGAGCAACGTCACCTCGATGCCACACCCAAAGGCGTGCAACTGGTCGGCTAAGGACTGATAGGGCTCTGCGCAAAACTCGGGCAGGAAGCCGCAGAGCGCCAATGCCGCCTTGGGGATGGAGAAGGGGCTTCCCACTTGGTTGAAGGCCCCCAACTGTTCGTAGGTTGTCACCACCTCCGACGCACCCAGGTCGATGCTGCGCAGCACGATGCGAGGCTCCTTGCAAGGCTTCACGTAGGTCTGTATGGGTTGTTGGCCATTGAGCTCAATGGCCAGGTTGATCACGTTTCCTCCCTCCATGAGGCAGTAGGGCGGCGTGTCGGTCCATCCGCCGGCAATGTCGATGCGCACAGGCGAGCGCCCCCAAACTATCTGGTCGTCGTAGGCCACCTTGTGTGGCGCCACCCGGCTGTTGGCCAATGTGTCGGTCAGGCCCTCGCGAAGCAGCGCAAACGCCTTGCGCTCCATCGTGGCCTTCAGGGCGTCGTTGGTGGCGATCGCCGATTGGAACATGGCATCGCTGATGCGTCGCATCAATGGCTCATTGTTGCCGATGGGCGTGGGAGCGGGTATGTGGTATTGGCGAAACTCGCGTGCCGCGTCGTCGAGGTCGAGTTGGTAGAACACGCTGTGTTCGTGGTTTTTGGCAAGTGTCAGCCAGTTCTTGGCGCGGAATTGCTGCCGTTGCAGGCAGAGTCGGTGCAGGTTGGCTTGCGTGGATATTTGTTCGGCCGATAGCCACCCGCCAACCACCGTGTTGTCGCCGTTCATATAGGCGTTGAGCGCCGCTGCGTTGGGCAGCAGGGGGAAGCGTGGGGTGGTTTGTTCATTGCCGGCAAACTTATCGTAGAAGCCGTAGCGGCGCACACACCAAGCCTCCTCGCCGATGGGCACAAAGTCGATACACTCATTGGGTTTCAGGCTTACCGCCCAATCGTTTTCGGGCGCACCCGTCACAATGTTGTTGTGGCTCAGCTCCCATCGGGCACCCACATGGCTGTTCTCCACCCACACGTTCTTGTTGCTGTCAGTGAAGGGCCTCAGCGTAATGGTGTTTTGCACGAAGATGCTGGGGCAGGGCTTCATGGAGTGGTGGAGTATGTGGCGCTGGTCGTTCACCAGGTTCTGAATGGCCACGGTCGACGAGAGCAACTCGTGGGAGGTGCCGAAGTGGTAGAATTCGCCACCGGGCAGGGGCAGGATGGCCACCTTCAGCTGCGCCACCTCATCGTCGTGCTGGCTGGGGTGGGTGCCCAGGCCGCATCCGAAGGTGCCGTAGAGGTCATATTCCGTTACCTTGCCGTTGTGGGTGGAGTGGTGGGTGAGCACCTCAATGGCCTTGTCCGACAAGAGCCATACGCCGATGTCGGTGAGGTAGAAATGGTCTTTCTGCAATCGGTTGAGCGTGTCGACCGATGGCTTTTGCAACATACACTCGAGCGCCGTGGGGTCTTTGCGGGTGCTCACAAACACGCCATGATCCTTGGCAATCTCCGGTCCAAGCCACAAGCCATAGCACACCACGTCGGCCTCGGGGATGGGTTGCAGGGGTTGGGTGGCGCGAATATACACGTCACCGCTCACAATCATCGTGCGAAGGCTCTTGGGCGCACTGTCCATGATGCGCTCGTAGAGCGGCAGTTGCAGTTGCAGGAGGTTCTGTGAGAGCCGTTGCCCGCGCTCCCAGCGAAACACGGGGATGGGCGTCAGAATCTTGCCCGAGGGAGCGTAGGCCGGTAACCGTCGGCTCTGGCCGCCCGCATGGAGCAGCAACAGACGCTCGTCGGCTTTTTTGCCGTGAGCCTTCCAATACTCCATGAGCAAGTGTACCGATCCACCACCCGAGCCCAATTTGTGGCCGATGGGGTCGTGGGTGCAAAACCATTCGTCTTTTGGGTAGCCCGTAATATCGTGGAAGCATCCCACCAGGTTGGGAGGGAGCGACAAGAGTTTCTGCATGTTCAGTGTGTTTTTTTAGGGATGGGGTTACGTTGTTCCATTTGCAAAAGTACATATTTATTTGGTTATCATGGCATTTTGTGTTACTTTTGCGCTAAATAAATTTTATCCATGAGTAGCAACCAAGACGGATTGTTCAAAAAAGAAGGCGTAGGCATTCTCGTGCCTTTCGCCATGATAACCCTCTGCTTTGCCATGTGGGGCTTTGCCAACGATGTTACCAGCCCGATGGTGAAGTCGTTTGGCCTAATCTTCCAGATGAGCACGTTTGAGAGCAGTTTTGTGCAGGTGGCCTTCTACCTGGGCTATTTCTGCATGGCCCTTCCCGCCGCCCTGTTCATTCGGTGTTTCTCGTTCAAGGCGGGCGTGGTGATGGGGCTTGCGCTCTATGCGTTGGGCGTGTTGGCCTTTGTGCCCGCCCGGTCCACGGGAACGTTCATGGCCTTTCTCCCCGCCTATTTCGTCATGACGTGCGGCTTGTCGTTCCTCGAAACCAGTTGCAACCCCTATGTTTATGCCATGGGGTCCGAGTCGACGGGCACGCGCCGCCTCAATTTCGCGCAAGCGTTCAATCCCGTTGGCGCGCTCATGGGCGCCATGGTGGCCCTTACCTACGTTTCGGGCAGCTTGGACCCCACCGATGGCGCCACGCGGCGCCAGCTTCTTATGGCCGATCCCTTGCGGTTCGACGCCATCAAGGCCCACGACCTCGACATCCTGGTGCAGCCTTATCTCTATACAGGCCTGGTCATCTTAGCGGTGTTGGCCGCCGTAGTGCTCACCCGCATGCCCAGCACCGACGGCACCTGCGATCGTAAGGGCGTGGTGTCGGTGTTTGTTCAACTGCTCCGCACGAAGAACTATCGTGAGGGTGTTGTGGCACAGTTCTTCTATGTGGGAGCGCAAACCGTGTGTTGGACCTACCTCATGCATTATGGCCACCACGTGTTCTACGACCTTGAGGGGCTTGGCGAGGCCGAGGCCCAGCAGCTCACCACCCACTATTACTTAGCCGCCTTGGCCCTGTTTGCCGTGGGGCGCTTCGTCTGCACCTGGCTCCTGACGCGCGTCGAGGCGGGGCGCCTGCTGGCCGTGCTGGCCCTGGCCGCCATCGGTTGCCTGGTGGGCGTAATCCTCATCGAGGGCAGGGTGGGCCTGTGGTGCCTCGTGGCCGTGTCGGGATGCATGAGCCTGATGTTCCCCACCATCTATGGCATGGCCCTTACGGGCGTTCGCCACCATCTGGAGTTTGCCGGGGCAGGCTTGGTGATGAGCATTCTGGGAGGCAGCGTCGTGCCCCTGCTGCAAGCCGCCATGATGGATAGCCACACCGTTATCATGGGACTGACAAGCGTCCATTACTCGTTTGCCGTTCCCCTTGTGTGCTTCGCCGTGGTGGCGCGTTACGGACTGATGCGCCGCCACCGCCACCCCAAAGCGTAGCCTGCGCCGTGGTTACCGAGGAGAGAGCGTGGAAGGACCATTGGCGCCTATGGCGGCGCCGCTGATGGAGAGCGTGGCGCTACGGCTACCGTTGTAGAAATCCACATGCGTTTCAGTTCCGTCGAGTTTCAGGTTGGGGTTCCAATAGAGTGTGCGGCGATAGTCTTTCGTGCTCGGCAATGGCGTTTGGCTATAGTCGGGATGGTAAAACTCGTCGGGCATGGTGAACCCATGGAGCACGATACGCCTGTCGCGCATGGTGTAACGTGTGGCATCCTGGGGCATCATGTCGTAATCGACCACCACGTCGGCACTCTTGCTGTTCATCTCCGGATGGTCGTCCTCGCGTAGACTGAAGTCGGTGTAGAACTTCGCTGTTTGCAGGCGCTTCAACTTGAGGTCCTTAAACACGGCCCAGTTGCTGCGTGTAACGGGTGAGGCATCCGATTGTTCCTTGTTGGGAACGTAAGTGCGATAGAAGAGATAACGGTCGAGACGCGCATCGACTAAGAACATTTGCTTCGCGTTGTAATTGCCCATCAGCATGATGCTCATCTGCAAGGGCAGGCGTCGGAAGTTTACCTTTCCATACGACAGGCCATAATCGGTCAGCAGGTTATACAGTTCCACGGCGTCGTATTGGCAGGCGGGCTTGCTCCAAATAATGGCGTGTTTGCTCTTCCTGCGGCGTGCCTTCACGTTCAACTCGTTCAGTTCGGTTCCCGCATATTCCACAGAGTCGGTATCTTCATAGGTCTCTTCCCATTGGCTTGCGGGTTGATGGGTTTGGTAAAATGAGTATTTCGATGCAAAAACGGGATAGAAGAGGTCGCGCTTGACGTAGTATTCGGGCCATGCGTCTTCGTTGAACACGTCGTAATCGTCCAGTTTCTTCTTTTTCTTCTTGGAGATGTTGTCGCCGTATGCGCCCATCATCAGGATGGCGTCGCCATAGAACGGCTCCAGGCTAAAGGCGTAATGGCCTCCCTTGTCGGTGCGTTGCTCCACCTGCCAAACGTCGGTTCCCATCACCACCTCGCCTTTTACGACCACTTCTTTCTTCAGCGAGCCATGGTCCACCCCGTGCTCCGCATCGGTTTGGTTGGTGGCTTCGGGCTCTTGGTCGCCACGTTCGTCGGTTGCGGTGTTCGATACCACTTCGGCTCTTTGGGTCTTATTGTTATCCGTTGGTTCGCCATACTTCTCCTGTTCGGCGAGATAAGTCATGCCTTCGCCATTGCTAAACCTTTCCGAGTATTTGCCAAATTCGCCCGCTTCGCCGCTGGCGTTAATGGCGTCGAGCGTCCAGCCGAATATGCCCATGCGCCACCAGGGCATTTCTTCGGGCTCGATGGGATGGCTCGATGGGGTGGAGTAGACGTGACCTTCCACGGTCATGGCCGTCTCGGGTTGATAGCGCAGGGGCTTGTCGGCAAGGATATCCTTGACGTCATAACGCCTCCATCCCTGCACCATGAGCAGCAAGTCAAGGCGTGCCCGATGGGTGCTGTCGTCTGCTTCGAAATAGTAGTCGGGGTTGGCTACGAAGCCTTTCAGGTCGCTCGACAGAAGCAGGTCGGTCAGAATGTTGCCCGTGTCGTAGGTGGGGGTGTCGTAGCTGTTGTCTCTGACGGCCAGGCTCATGGTCTTGATGTTGGCGGGAGCCTGTAGCTTCAAGCTGATTTTCTCGTAAGGACCGTATTCTTTTTTAAGACCTTCGACCGTTATCTGTTGTTTGTTGAGGTCATGATGATCAACGAAGAACAATCTGTCGGCCAACACTTGGCCCTCTTGGGTCATCACCACAAGATCGTTGACGCCCGTTGGCAACTTGCTGGTGTTGAGGCGAAGCGACGCTGCGCCTGTTGCGTCGAGGTTGATGTCGTGGTAGTATCTCAGTTCGCCACGGCATAGAATGGCTATGGTTAGTGCCGGCGCATTGAGTCCCACGGCTTGCAGTTGCAGCTGGTCTTGGTTGAGATGGATGGCTATTCCTTGCGGTTGGGCCACTGGCAAGTCGAACGAATACGACTTTCCCTTATAGTTGAACACCACTTTCTCCGATGCGTCTTGGTTGCTGTTGAGCGAGAATACGCCGCGTCCCAAGTGGTTGGCCACGATGGATTGCTGTCCCAGGCTGCCCATGAGGTTCACTCCCTCGCCCAGTTCGTTGGTTGCTTCGAAGGCTATGCGCTGCGAGGTGCCCGCAATGCGGTTGCCGCCTTCGGGGAAGAATGCCACGTTCAACTGTGGTTTCGGCACCTTTCGAGCTCGCTGGCGAGGCCGGGGAACAATGCTCTTCAAGGAGTAATCGCCTGCCTGAAGAGGTCTTTCGTAGATGGGCACGACGCGCGAATACAGACTTCCGTATTCGCGAAAGAAGTCGGCGGCCATCTTCCGGTTGTAGAATTCTTCGCGGTAAATGCGGTTGTACGACTTTTCCGTTACGTTGAAGTTGAGCATCCAACGTGTATAGGCTCGGAACTCGTAGTAGCCCGAGTAGAGTGAGTCGGTGAGCGCAAAGTTGCCCGCCTCATAGCCATCGGCCGACACGATGAGCTGCTGGCGCTCCACCACAAAGCCGTCGGGCGACACCAGTTCCACGTAGACGATGCGGCTCATATCGGTGGGTGTGAGGTCGTTGGCTTTCACCACGTATGCCTTATACCAGAGCGTGTCGCCCATGAAATAGCTTGTGTTGTCGAGGTGCAGATACACCTTCTCCTGTATGGGTGCCTTCTCCAAGCGTCCTTTGAGGCTGTTGTCTTGCGCTTGCATGCATAGGGGCATACACAACAAGCCCATGAGTAATCTGAAGATACATTTGTTCATAATGGAGCTGATATGCGTTTGTATCTTGTTGGCGGTTATTGTGAAACCACCACATGTCCATTCTCGGTGATTCCTTCTGCCGAATAGTACAAGTCGTGGCAAGTGCTGTTGGCCAAGACCTCGAACGACACCTTGCCGTTGGCGTCTGTTGTCAAGTTGGGCTCCCAGAGGAGCGTTCGGCGGAAATCTTCGTTGGGTATGATGCCCATTAGCTCTCTGTCTTCGTAGGTCTCGGGGTAGGTAAGGCCGTGGAACCATGTGGTGCGCAGTCCATTGGGCTTTTTGCGATAATAGCGGCCTTGAGGGTTTTGGTACACAAAGATCTTTATGGCGTTGGGGCCAACCTGCTGGGCGCGCCAATCGTTGATGTCGGCGTTGGCTGTTGTTACGAGCACCTTGCTCACCTCATCCATATAGAAAGGAAAAGCGTAGGGAACCACGGCGCCATCTCTCTCGCTTTCTATGTTGTTGGGGTTGTCGGGCTTCCTTATTCTTCTTGATACGCCCGTGGCGCAAGCAAAGCGATTGTTTACAAACCACATGATGGGGCGACGCCCATAGGTCAGGCCTGTGTCGTAATAGTTGTATTGGTCTTTGATGTAAGGCATGTAGCCCGACACGTTGTCGCTTCCTTTGAGCTGAGGCAGTTTGCCCTTCAGGTATTCTACCAGCGTGGGCATGGACATGCCTTTGTCGAGCAGTTGGTCGACCTCATCGCCTGGACGGAATATCAGGTCGGCCGTATTCATCTTGCCCTGATAACTCTCCCAATAGCTCTTTTTCTGCCAGCGCTTGGCCGTTACCAACAGTTGGCGCAGCACATGTATGCTGTCGGTGCTCAGCGTGAGGTCGCCACGGTCGATGGCGTCTTGTAGGTTGATGGGCGGCACGGGGAGTTGTATGGGTTGCCTCTCTTGAGGGTCGAGGGCGCGTGGTTTGGGCGAGAAGTTGCGGCTTACGCCAACGTAGTAGCCTTGCAGCTTGTCTTCCTTGCTGGTCTTCACGTACATGGTCCAGCCATTGCCCCAACAGTCGGGCACGGTGAAGCGGTAACGTCCTCGGCTATCGGTCTTGGTGTATCCCTTGAGAGCATCGCCATCAGCATTGTTGAGCACCAGTGTGAGGTCGATGCCTTCCACGGGCTGTTTCTTCTTGGTGCGGTAAATCTGTCCGTTGAGAATCATCTGTCTCTCAATGGGATAGTCGAAGGCGAAGTTTTTCTTGCCCTCCATCATTTGGAAGTCGTAGCGGCGCCATCCCTGCACCAGCATCAGCAAGTCGGCTGCTTGACGATGCTCATTGTCGTCGCTCTCGAGATAGTAGGCTGCATGGTTGATGTAGCCTTTCAGGTCGCTGCTTAGCAACAGCCATGAGGCGGCGTTTTGGTTCCATTCGCTTATCTGGCTGCCTGCGTCTCTCACGGCGAGCGAGAAGGTGGTGTTGGGCAATGTGGTGGCCGACATCTTGATGGTGCGCCCTGTCACGCTGTCCATGGCGATGTGGATGGGGGCCACCTTGGTATGGGGATAGCCGAAGAGCATGCGCGAGGCGAGTATCTGCCCGTGCTCGCCGATGACGGTTAGTTGCGACACACCTTCTTTCATCTGCCTACGTGGCACCGAGAGGGTGAGGGGCTTGTCGCCCAACGTGTGTTCCTCGCAAAAGTAAACCTTTCCGTTGTTCATCAGCGTCACGCCAACAGTCTGCCCTTGCCAGTCTGCTGTGGCTGATAGTTGGATGGGTATTTGGCTCTTTTGCATCATGTCGACGCTGAGTGCCACGCCTGATGTCTCGGCGGCAGGGAGAGGGATGTTGGCGCTGCGCCCGTTGTCGCATACAACGTACAGCGTGCAGGGCGAGTCGTTTGGCGTCACAAACACCATGCCGCGCCCATCGTTGTTGGTCTGTGTGCGCATCAGCGTCTGCGTGCCCTGTTTCAGCGTGCAGGCAGCTTTCAGCCGTTGCCCTTGCTGGTCCAGCAACTCGAAGGCCACCCGGGTTTTGAAACCTTTGATCAAATGGCCGCCCTCGGGATAAAACTTGGCGTTGATGTTGTGCTTCAGGCCTTCTGACTTGTCGCGATTGCTGGGCACGTCGGTCGCCCTGGGTGTCCAGAGCCTGGGATTGCTGTAATCTCCTTCTTTCGCGGGTTTTTCAAAGACGGGTATGGTTCGGGAGAATATGGCGTCCTTGCCCCAGTTGAGCATGTAGCGTGTGTAGGCGCGGATCTCAAAGAAACCACCGCGGAGGATGTCATCGAGTTTGATTTGCCCCATGCCCACACCATGATTCAGCTTCACCTTCACTTGTTTTTCCATTTCGCCTGTCGTGTTGTAGAGCTCCACGTAGGCAATGTTGCTGCGCCCGCCCAGCGAGTCGTTGCTGCTGCAAACTTGGTAAACCTTGAACCACAAGGTCTCGCCGATAAAATAGCCTGTGTTGTCGAGATGAAGGTATAGCTTTTCTTGCGGAAACACATGGTTGAACTTTCCCACAATCTTCGTGAAGTAACTGATGCTGTCGTTCTCCGCGGCGTGGATGGGGAAGAGCGATACCATGAAAAAAAGTATGGTGGTCAGGCTTCTGAGCCTGTAGGTCTTGTGTTGTTTCATGGTTGTTTCGTTTTAGAGGGTATTTGTCAGATGGGTCCCAGCCTTCAAGATGACTTTTACTTACAATAGCAAAGCTAAAAAAAAACATGGAAAACGCAAGCGTTCTCGCGATTTATTTTGTTTTTATTCCTTGGTTTCGCTTACCTATCTATGTTTCTCAACGCAGCCTACCATGTACTAAGCACTTTGGGGCCTTTGCCCCACACAAATGACGAGGCCGCATGTTGCAAAACTTACGTCACTTTGTGAATGTTCCGAAGCAGCCCTCGCGTTCAAACTTTCTGATGATGGCCTCTTCGGTGGAAGTGGTTTTCACGATCTTGTAATGCTCACGGAAGGCTTCGTCGTTGCCCCGTTGGCTCAGGGCGTTGTAGATGTCCTCCTTGCGTGTGGACGTTCCTTCACCGATATCATAATTGCCAATGTTGAACAGGGTGCTCCAGTAGACACCACCGTAGTCGTTCTTGCCTCGGTTGACTACCATGCGCGTGCCAATGGACGCCACCTCGTCGAATCCGCGGTCGTGCTTGTAGGTCATCTGGATTTCGATGTCGCGCGGACAATAGCGAAACATGGATGTGGGGCCCGACGTGCGATAGCGGATTCTTACGAGTTCGTTGTGCACCTTCCCGCGAAAGGATAGCAGGCGTAACTTGTCCATGTCAAACATCAGTCTTCCCGTCATGGCGTGAGTGGTGCCCTGCGCCGTCTCGCCAAACTGCACCACGATGATTTTTGAGTCATCATCGCCTTGCAAGATGGCGTATGACAGGTTGTATAGGTCGTCATAGTAGTGCTTGGTCCACTTATAGGGCAGCGGTGTGTAAAGGTCTCTCCATATACCGGGATCGGGAAGCATCGGGGCGATGCAAGAAGTGGTGTAATAGTTGCGAAACTTATAAAAGGGCTTCAGCGTGTCGCCACTTTCGATGTTGCCATAGCGTCCCGTGGTGAGCATGAAGTTGCGCAGGGCGATGTCTGACTGGCTACGGAAGAAAGCCTCGATGAGTTCGTTGTAGGTGGTGTCGTTAGATGAAACCTGGCGGTAGAAGTAATTGGATTGCTCGAAGCGAAACTGTGCATACTCCATTTTGAGTTTCTTCACCAGTTTCTTGAGCAAGCCCACGACATCGATAGGGGTGACGGTCACCTCTTGGAGCATTCTGGCATAGGGCTTCAGCGCCACCTTGCGCCCCAATTCGCTGGCCTTGACGTTCTTGGCGTTGTAGCCGACGTAGGTGATGCGGAGCGCGTCTTCGGGTTGCGCCTGGATGGAGAAGTCGCCCTCCTGGTTGGTGATGGTGGAGTGGGAGGAACTGACGTATACGCTTGCCATGGGCAGCGGGTCGCCTGTGGTAGCGTCCACCACGCGAGCTGTGAAGGTGCTTTGGGCACAGACATTAGCCAAGTTCAACAGCAAGAAAAGGATTATGATGAAACTTCTTTTCATGGAAGTTCCCGTTTTATATAGGTCAGTCCCACTTTGATGGGAATCTTGCCGTGCAAAATAATAATTGTTATTTTGCGCGGCAAGATGCTTGTTGATATGCAATGAGTAATGAACGCTGTTTTGAGGCGTGTGCACGTGGCGGTTACGTCGTCGTTCTTGCCTGTGCCTATTGCAAGGCTTTCCACAGTTGGTGGAGAGCTTGCTGCAAGATGGCGCGTGGCGTGGCCACGTTCATGCGCATGAATCCCTCGCCGCCTTGTCCGAACATTTCGCCATCGTTGAGGGCGAGGTGGGCGTGGTTTACAAAGAGGTCGACGAGCTGATCGTGGGTGAGTCCCAGTTGTCGGCAGTTGAGCCACACGAGGAATGAGGCTTGTGGCCGCAAGGGTTTTATCTGCGGCATGTGCTGTCGGCAGTAGTCCTCCACAAACAGGATGTTCTGCTCCACGTAATGGAGCATGGCCTTTCGCCACGCTTCGCCCTGCTGAAAGGCGGCTATGGTGGCGATGGGCGCGAAGAGTGTGGGCTCGTTGAACTCGTTGGCGGTGAGCCATGAGTAGAATTTCTGTCGCAGGGTGTCGTTGGGCACGATGGCGTAGGAGCTTACAATGCCCGCAATGTTGAATGTCTTGGAAGGTGCTCCGAAGGTGATGCTGCATTGTGCGGCCTTCTCGGAGGCCATGGCAAACGGCAGGTGCTTGTTACCCCAGAGCGCCATATCGCAATGGATCTCATCGGAGACGACGAGGATGTGATGGTCGTAGCAGAAGTCGGCCAGGCGCGCCAATGTGGCCTTGTCCCACACGATGCCGGCTGGGTTGTGGGGGTTGGAGAGGATGAGCACCTTGCACTTGTCGTCGGCCACTTGTGCGAGGTTGTCGAAATCCATGGAGTAGGATCCGTCGGCGTTCTCCTTGAGCGGGTTGCACACCACCTCGCGGCCGTTGCCTTGTGGCGTGAGGCGGAAGGGGTGGTACACGGGTGGCTGAATGATGACCTTGTCGCCGGGCTGCGTGAAGATGTTGACCACCATGCCAATGCCTTTCACGATGCCGGGGATGAAGCTGAGCCACTCAAGCTCGACGTTCCATCGGTGGTGGTCGTGGAGCCATTGCTGCACGGTGGGCCAATAGTTCTTAGGCTCGACGGTGTAGCCGAAGAGCGAGTGGTCGAGGCGATGGCGAAGCGCTTCGGTGATAAACGTCGGTGTTTCGAAATCCATGTCGGCCACCCATAGCGGTAGTAGGTCGGCCCGTCCGTAGCGCTCCAGGAGCACCTCGTGCTTGAGGTCGCCGCTGCCTGTGCGGTCGATGATTTTGTTAAAGTCGTACATGTGGTATCCGTGTTAGGTTTGTTATGCTTTCAAGGCCTGCTTGATGTCGCTGAACACATCATCCATGTCTTCCAATCCGACGGAGATTCGCACCGTGGTGTCGAGCACATCCATGGCAGCCCGCTCCTCACAGGTGAATGTGCCGAAGATGGTGCTTGCGGGGTGTATGGCCAGCGTCTTGTTGTCGAAGAGGTTGGTGGCCCGTCTCACCAGTTTCAGGTTGTCGATCATGCTGAAGCACGCCTCCTTGCTCTCCAGGTCGATGGTCATCATGGCGCCGGCCGTGGGACCATATTGCTTCTTGGCGATGGTGTGGTAAGGATTGTCGGGCAATCCCACGTAGTTGACGCGCTTCACCTCGGGCAGTGTGCGCAACTTCTCGGCCAAGTAAAGGGTGTTTTGGCTCTGCACGCGGTAGCGGGCGTCGAGCGTCTCAAGGCCGAGCGATTGCATGTAGGCCACGTGGGGTGTCATGTAGGCACCGAAATTGAATAGCATCTCGTTCTTCATCCTGTGGCCAAATCCCTGTGTGGTGCCATAGTCGATGGCCAGTCCGCCCAGCGATGTGGCGCCGCCCGAGAGATACTTGGTGCTCGACACCACCTCGATGTCGACCCCCAGGTTCTTCGCCGAGAACTGCGTGAAGGGGATGACGGTGGTGTCGGCCACCAGTGGCACGTGGTGTTCGTGGGCAATGGCTGCCAGTTCTGCCAGGTTGGCCACCTCCATCTGTGGGTTGGTGATGATTTCGAGGAATATGCAACAGGTGTTATCGTCCATCTTGCTTTTCACCTCATCGAGGTTGAGCAGGTCGCAAGGTCGCGCCTCCACGCCGAAGCGCTTGAGCGACTGGGTGATGAGCGAGAAGGTGTTGCCAAACATGTGGCGTGAGGTAACGATGTTCTTTCCGGTGGCGGAGAGGGCCAGCATTGTGTTGCTGATGGCGGCCATGCCTGATGAGAACGCCACCACGTTGCTGGCGTTGGTGAGCGCTTTCACCTTGTCCTCGAGGTACATCACCGTGGGGTTCATCACTCTCGAATAATCGGGTGCGATGACTCTGCCCGTGAAGGCGTCGGCCATGTCGGCCGCTGTGTTAAACTCGTATGCCGCTGTGTGGTAGATGGGCATGCTCAATGATCCGTAGGCGTCGTGCTTTTCAAATGGCGTATCGATGGCCTTTGTCTTATTATCCATTACTGTTTAATTGAGTTTGTGTGTTGCAAAATTACATTAATTTGCGCTTTTTCGTGAAAGACTGATAGAAAGATTTCGCAAAAAATGCACAACAGTCCGATTTGGGACAATAAGACACCGCTCTGTTAGGCGTGTTGGATTTGTTGCCATTATGCCCGTCAGCGGCACCTCTCTGCCATCGCGTAACACCAGCGTGGGATTGATCCAATCGCCGTGATCGTAGTTGAAGTTGTCGCCTCCATCGTCCACGACGAGCACCAATGTCTTGCTTCCCTCCGGCCAGTTGATGTCCACGTCGACGGCATGTCCGTCGGTGGTGTAGGCCACCACGACCGACGAGTAGTAGCAATCCCATGAGTTCCAGCCCATAGGTGGAGTTAGCGCCCACTTGCGGAAGGTGGCCGTGTCGGCGTCCTGGGCCACGGCTTGGCATAGTGCTAAGCAGCATCCTAAGAGCAATAATGATTTTTTTTCATTTAGCAGAGAGTCTTGTTTGTAGAAAGTTTGTCGTTATTTTCTCATCCATTTCTTTCCCTTGCTCACCGTTACGCCGTGGTGGCTGTTTCCTACGCGTTGGCCGCTGAGGTTGTAAGTGGGAGCGGCGTTGGCGTTGTCATCTCCCTCTATGCGGTCGACCCCTGTGGGGTTCCCGATGACGCTTTGCAGCTCTTGGGCTGTGAGCGGATAGTTGTAAAGGCGAATGTCGTCGATGAGGCCGCTGAACAACGGATCGGCGTCAAACTGGCTGCGTCCGATATAGTTGAGCACCGGGCGGATGTCGCTGGGCTTGATGGTGACCGACGATGACGAACCGACGGCCTCGCCATCGACCCACAGGGTTACGTTGCCCTCGCCCATGGTGACGGCCACGTGGTGCCACTTGTTGCCTTGCAACTTGCCGTTGGCGTCGACCGTTTGCTCCTCGCCTCCGTTCTTGATGGCGAAGCGCATGTTGGATCCGTTGCTCGGTGTGAGGAACATGTAGTTGGAGGTTCCGTTGCCAAAGTCGAAGAGGCGTGTCCAGTTGTTGCTGGCGTTGGTCCATTTCACCCACATGGCAATGGTGAACTCGTCCATGTCGCCCACTTCGTAAGGCAGGCGGAGGTAATTGTTGGATAGGCGCAGCGCCGAGTCGCCCACCTGATGTTCGCTCATGAAGCGAGGAGCGGTGGAACAGGTGGCGTCCATCATGTTGACCGTTGCGTCGTGAAGGTCGCCTTCCATCTGCCAACTGGCCACTAAGGTCTTCTGGGTAGTGGGCGAAGCCGTGGCGGGCTCGCTCATGGCCGACACGTTGGCCGATCGGTCGATGGCTTTCACCTTATATATATAGGTGTGTCCTTGGCGGCAAGTGTTGTCGGTGAAGGAGGTGGCGGTGATGCCCCGGGCGATGGTGCTCCATTGGCTGCCGTCGGCCTCCCCACGAACCACGTTGTAGCTATGCACGTCGTCGTCGGCAGGAGCGGTCCAGCTAAGGGCCACGCTGGCCGATTGGGCGTTGGCGATGAGGTTTGTGGGCGCGTTTGGCGCGCTGCTCTCCACCGCTCCATCCTCAGGAATGAAGCGCCACATCTGCAGTCGTCGGTCGATGGCCGATGAGGCCAACTGCTTCTGCACCGCATAGGTCGACGACTCGTTGGGCATGGACAGATAAAGCCCTGACTCACGATTGCGGATGTAATAGTAGCCCTTGCCCGCATAGTGGAGCGACCATTGCTCGTTGCTGGCGTTGTTGGCATTGTAGGAAATGACGTGTGCGAATGCCGATGTGGAATTGTTCACCACGTTCATGTGCATTTGGTTTTGTGCGTTGGTGAACGTGTGGAAACTGTAATCGCCACCGATGCGCGCGTCGGCAGGAGCCACATCCCATTGCGCCAGCAGCGGGATGGTAGACAGTTGTGAAAAGAGTTTCATGTTCAGGTCGTTGCCCGAAGAGGCGTTGCCCACCACCAACGTGCGCGCGGCGTAGTTGATGAGCTTGTAACGCCCTGTCGTGATCTCCATTGGTGGCACGTCTTCGCCGCGGTAGATGTTGTAGACCCGCTCCGCGTTGGTTTGTCCCTTTTGGTAGCCTGTTCCGCCTGGATACTCCATGCGGAAGGCGCGTGTGGGGCCCTGACCGTCGAAATAGACATCCTCGTCGGGCGACACGAAGAGATAGGAGGAGTTGGCGGCTTGTCGCTCGCTGCCTCCCACAAAAGCCTTCAACTCCTTGGTGGCGTCGTCGCGATAGACCGACGCAGCGGTCCAATGGCTGCGATCCTCTCCGTAGGCCAAGCGCGACCCATGGTTGCTTATTTGGCAGAACTCGCCGCGTGCGCGGCTGTCGAAGCCCCACCAGATACCTATCGATATGCCATAGTTGGCGGCAACCATTGCCTCGCCAACGTTGTGGAGCTCGTCGGCGTAGGCCACGTTGCCCTCGTCGACCACTTGCTTCCAGAAGTTGGCGAACGTGTTGAACTCGCCCGCCAGCTGATGGGTGTTTCCCCATGTGGCATAGGGTTTCACGGCATTGTACCACTCGGCGGCATAGTCGTTGTTGAGCGTGTTGCCCGCCGTGATGGCAATATCCTTGAAACGTGGATAATCCTCCTTGAGTTGGCGCGCTATCTCCTTGAAGTTGGCCTTCGTTCCCTCGTTCCACGGCGTGTAGTCGGGCTCGTTGAAAGGCGAAACAGCCACGATCTTATGGCGCGGGTAATTCTTTTGCATCCATGCCACCGAGGCGTCGATGAGCCTTGCCCAATGGTTGGTGTTGGCCACATTGTTCTGGGTGTAATAGGGAATGATAAATTCGGTGGAGCCGTTTCCCTGGTCGGCGTTGAGCACCATGTCGACATCGGCGCCCATGAGGT
>NZ_JAXVAE010000063.1:0-33330 GCF_037460745.1 Hallella sp.
TTCTCTTTGCCGTACGACACAGAGAAATCCTAATGACCGATTTGGGTTAAACGGAAGGCACAAGTCGGCATATTTCGGATGGTTACCTTTGAAAGTGTACTTTGATATGTGCATCATCAAGTACTTCCTTGGCATTATATCTCCAAACAACGATATGCTTGATAAGATGAACAGACTTTTTGCTACGTTTTCAGAAATAGATAAGGCTGCCCTTGGCTTTCCTTTTGGTTGGGAAAACGAACCATTGTGGCAATAAAAGGTATACGGAGTGACTACTAACCACCTCACATCACCCACATTTTTTTGTAATTTTGGTGTGACAGTTATGTGCGTATTCGTATCTTATGAGATTTGTAGATTCTCCAATTAGGGTTTCAGGATTTCCTTGATCTCGTTAAGGTCGCCATCGTTGGGTGCGGGCGTGATGCCCACAAGGTGACAGATAAGTTCATAGATGTCTGTGTTTCGGAAATGGGGAATCTCCGTGTGAGAGAAGGCTGGACCGATGGCGCGGAATAATGCGTGCATGTCTAAGAGCTGCGGGTCGAATCCGTGGGTTCCGCCGGCGATGATTGGCTTGTCGTAGGCCACGTATCCAAGGTCGGGGCTCACCACCACGTCGCCCACGCGACTGTTGGAGCCATAGTGGAGGTAGGCGGGCACATCCTCCTTTTTCCACACGCTGATATGGTCTACATTTTTAAGTGCGTTGTAGATGGAGTCTTTGCAGCCTTCCTTGGCGTAGATGTTTGCCGGAACCGATCCCGAGACGGCCGTGTACCACTCGGGCTTGAGGTGGGGAAGGAGCTTCACGGTGTGGTCGCCAGGCACCCATGCCATGCCGTGGTCGGAAAGCACCACGAGGTTGATGTCGGCGTGGTAAGGCAATTTCTGCATGCGATTGTAGAGCGACTGCAGGAGCGAGTCGACGTAGAGTACCGCTCCACGAGTCAACTTGCTTTGTGGACCATATTTGTGGCCGTTGCCGTCAGGCTGTTCCATGTAGGCCATGATGAGGTCGGGGCGTTTTTTCTCAGGCAGACTCAGTTGGCTGATGATGCCGTCGGCACGTTCGTCCAGCGTCAGTCGGGGTTTGCGGTCGTAGGCGTAGTAGACATCGGGGTAACGATCGTTGACCTTGACGTCGGAACCAGGCCAATAGAATACGGCCACGCGCTTTCCCTGTCTGGCGGCAGTGTTCCAAACAGGCTCGCCGCCGTAGTAGCGTGGGTCGAGCTTTTGCTTCGCATCGGAAAGGGCGAATCGGTCGCCTGTTTTTGTGTCGAAGAACTCGTTGGCCACGATGCCATGGTGGTCGGGGTAAAGACCAGTGGCCATGGTGTAGTGGTTGGGGAATGTCTTGGAGGGAAACGAGGGGATCAGTCCGGCCTTCACTCCATGCTCGGCCATGAAGTTGATGAAGGGTGTGTCGTACCATTGGGGATAGTCCCAACGGTAACCGTCGAGCGATATAACGACCGTATAGCGGCGTGCTTGCGCTAACTGGGGCAGCAGGGCTGTCAGTAAAAAGAAAAGGGCGATGATGGTCTTTCTCATGCTTGTCATTAGTTTCTGTTTGCAAAGGTAGTGATTCTTTGCGACTTGTTTGTACGTTTAATCGAAAAAGGTGATACCTTATTTTATATATATGAAGGGTGCGTGAGACGAATATTTGTGTACGCGATGGCCTTACGGGTGAGGCGTGATCAAGAAACGTTAGCAAAGTGCAGGAAGTGAGTATTATCATGATTTTTTGATAAAAAGTTTGTTGAGGTTTTCGGGTGAAATAGAGAGCGAAAACGTCGGTTTTGTGCGACAGAGGCACCAAAATTGAACTTTGTCTTTGCCGTTAGGCATGTATCGAGTTGCGAAAGATGCCTCCTCGAGCCTCGGCTGGGCATGTTTCGCACTACGAAAGACCATGTTTCGCACTTCGATTGGGCATGTTTCGCAACATAAAGTATGGTTTTGGAGGCGTAAAATCTTGCGTCAATCCTGTAAGGTGCTGATTTTAAGCGAGATGCGAAAAGCTTGCGAGAATCGCGTATTTGCGATCAACTTTTTGCTCATTCGAAAGAAACGTGTAGTTTTCAATGTAGTTTGTCGTGCATTTTTGTTATGCCAGACGGCCTCCGTTAGGAATGGCATAGGGGGTGAAACTATGGGTGGGGCGTTAGGAGTGTGGGAAGATTTTGCATGCGTTTTGCTTTTTAACCCCAATCGGTCATTAGATTTTAATGCTTGTTAGCGTTTGTTTCGAGCAGGTTGCGACAGGCGCGGTGAGGCCATAGCGGGCTATGGCGAAACGCGACTGGAAGCAAGATGCCGAAAGAAATGCTGACAAGAGTTGAAAAGAAGCTATAAGATCCTAACCATTCACCTGTTTCGGTCTAATGTCCGATTTGGGTTTAAGCATGTGGTTTGTTGGCGTTTGGGTTCATAATGCCGCTATTTCTTTACAAAAAGTGTTATTTTGAGGTGTTAATTCTTGTGTTTTATTTGCATTATGGTTGTATCCTTAATGAGATTTTGAGGGCTGCTCTTTCCGAGGCTTTTCCGCTGTGTTCCTCGCATAAGAGGCACTTGTGCAAGCATAGACGATAGGCTGATGGTACCGCATATCAATACAGAATATGGCATGAGATGCAACGACGCTTGCTATCTCTTGGCCATTTGTCTGTTTGGTGGGTACGGATTGTGGTGATGGTGGAAAGAAAATTGCCTGTGAAGGTGTAGATGGCGCATATGGCGTTGATTGTTAGCGAATTAGCGAAGCCACAGAAAATATGTTTTGGAACGTAAGATGATTATTTGTGAAAGATTCGTAGGTTGGCTAAATGCGGATGGTCGTTTGTGGTTCGATTGTGCCCTGAAAATGCATAAATGCAAAAAGTCGAATGTGTGGACGCCTCAAGGTGGTCGCTCCGCTCCATGTCTTGTGGCAGGTTTTGGGCAGAGTCTCACACAGTTGCCACCATGTTTTGTCTCAATGATATGTGGGAATAAACGAGTGATAATCTTGTTGTTGAGATTTCTGTAATGGTAATCGCGTCATTTCGTCATCATTTCCTCGTAATTCCATTTTAGAGGGCTCCTTGGGACAATACAGTTGTTCATTAGTCTAAAAAATAAGACTTGCATAGATTGTGAGTGGAAGTATGAGATGGTTTGAACGTGAAAAGAATGTAAAAATAAAATAAAAAACAACTAAAATAATTTTTTTTTGAAAAAAAGATGCATAAAAGGCGAAACTGTGGAAAATTATAATTAACTTTGCAAAAAACAATGAGTGTTTAATCGTTAATGTTTATGGCTAAGTATAATATCACTGAAAAGAAAGAGAAAGAGGCTGCGTACCGTTCTCTCGTAAGTCCGAAATTGATGGATGAGCTCGAGCAGAAGATCAACAACATCATCATTCTTGAAAAGCGATACAAAGACAAGGACTATTCCGCAAAGCGCCTGGCTGAGGATTTGGGCACCAACACCCGTTACATCTCGGCAGTCGTTAATGTGAGATTCCACATGAACTATACGTCGTTTGTCAACAAGTTCCGCATTCAGGAAGCTATGTCGTTGCTGGTCGATAAGCGTTATCAGGAACTCAACATGGAGGAGATTTCCGACATGGTGGGCTTCTCAAACCGTCAGTCGTTCTATGCGTCGTTCTTTAAGATCAACCACATGACGCCACGCGACTATAAGATGCAGCACTTGGCTCAGCACCCCTCGTTGAAGGACCGTCCTAAGAAGCGCGGCCGCAAGCCGGGTGTGAAGAATGCGCCGAAAGTAACCATTTAATCCCTCAATACATCGTAATGAGCGATTCCTCATTTGCTTATACCGACGAGCGCTTTGCGGACCTACAAATGCTCCGCTATCGGCTCGCCGGATTTGGCAACCTGTCCTTGTCGCAAAAGAAGTATGTCTTCTTTTTGTCGAAAGCCACACTGGTCGGTCGTGATATCACTACCGACCAGTTTGGTGAATTCAACCTTTTGATTCGCAAGACGCTTGAGGCCGTCTATACGGATGAGGCAGTGGATCGCACTACTGCTGATTTCAAAGGTATGGAAGTGTACCTGAAGCGCGTGTGGTTCTCCAATGGCATCCATCACCATTACGGCTGCGAAAAGTTTGTGCCCGAATTTAGCGAGGCATGGTTTCGCAAGGTCGTCGCTCCACTTCCCCGTGACGTTTGGGAACGCGTGGGTTACACCTCTGCCGACGCGCTCTTGGCGGTGTTGTGCCCTGTGATATTCGACCCTGCGGTGCAGCCCAAGCGTGTGAACCAGGCTGCTGGTGAGGACCTGGTGGCTACGTCGGCGTGCAACTTTTATCGTGGCGTTTCGCAGCAGGAAGCCGAGCGCTTTTATGCGGAGCGTAGGGATCCCGAGGCTGGCGATGAGCAACCCTCGTGGGGACTCAACTCCAAGTTGGTTCGTTGCGACGGACGTCTGGAGGAGGAGGTATATCGCACGGGTGGACTCTATGGAGCGGCCATCAAGCAGATTGTGTACTGGCTGAAGAAAGCGGCTGAGGTGGCCGAGAACGACCAGCAGCGAAAGGTCATTGGACTTTTGGTCGACTATTATGAAACAGGCGACTTGCGCCTTTTCGACCAATACTCTATCGAGTGGTTGAAAGAGCAAGAAGGCATGGTCGACTTCATCAATGGGTTCATTGAGGTGTATGGCGACCCCTTGGGGCTCAAGGGCTCATGGGAGGGCTTAGTGGAATATAAAGACATGGAGGCCACTCGCCGCACGGAAACCATCTCGGAGCATGCACAGTGGTTTGAGGACCATTCGCCCGTCGATCCGCGTTTCCGAAAGCCGCAGGTCAAGGGCGTTACAGCCCACGTTATCTGTGCCGCCATGCTCGGAGGCGACGAGTATCCCGCGTCGGCCATAGGCATCAACCTGCCCAACGCCGACTGGATCCGTGCCCGTTACGGTTCGAAGAGTGTGACCATTGGAAACCTGACGGAAGCCTACAACCAAGCGGCCCGTGGCAATGGATTCGATGACGAGTTTGTGATTGATGAGCCTACGCGAACCGCTGTCGACCGATACGGTGATGTGTGCGATGATCTGCATACCGACCTTCACGAGTGTCTCGGCCATGGTAGCGGACAGTTGTTGCCTGGCGTTGCCTCGGATGCGCTTAAGTCGTATGGTAGCACCATCGAGGAAGCGCGCGCCGACCTGTTCGGGCTCTATTACATTGCCGACGCCGAGTTGGTGAGACTGGGACTGGTGCCCGACGCGAAGGCCTACGAAAGTCAGTATTACACCTATATGATGAATGGCTTGATGACCCAATTGGTGCGCATCAAGCCGGGCCATCAGATAGAGGAAGCGCACATGCGAAACCGTGCGCTCATAGCCCATTGGTGCATGGAGCATGGAAAAAATGTGGTGGAACTCGTTAAACGAAATGGCAAGACATACGTCAAAATCAACGATTACCCAGCATTGAGGACGCTGTTCGCTCAGTTGCTCGCTGAAATTCAGCGCATCAAGAGCGAGGGCGACTACGAGGCGGGCAAGACTTTGGTGGAACGCTATGCCGTGAAGGTCGATCCGGTGCTTCACGAGGAGGTGTTGGCACGATACCGAAAACTCAACTTGGCTCCATACAAGGGATTTATCAATCCGTGGATGAAACCCGTGGAGGATGCCGACGGCAATATCATCGATATTGAGCTCGACTATACCGAGGGTTACGCCCATCAGATGTTGCGCTATTCAAGAGAGTATGGATTGTTGTAGGCGTTGCGCGTTTGGTGACGCTTGTCGTAACGATTGAAACAAACAGAAATATGACAGAAGAGTTGCAAAATAAGATAAAGGAGATTAAACGCAGCTTCAGGTTTGCTATGAGCGGACCCACCTCGCAGTCGATGCGCGAAAAGGGTGCAGGCTACAAAATCAACTGGGGTGTGCCTTTCATACAACTGAAGGCTATGGCCAAGGACTTGGGAAAAAGCTACGACCTAGCTATCGCTCTTTGGAAAGAGGATATTCGTGAGTGTAAGATTTTGGCCACACTCGTTATGCCTGCCGACAAGATGCCTATCGAAGTGGCGGAGATCTGGATGGAACAGACACAAACACAGGAAATGGCTGAAATGCAGGCGTTTAACCTCTATCAACACGTGGCCTACGCTCCCGAGATCGCTTATCGGTGGATTGCTGAGGAGCGCGATGTGTATCAAATCTGTGGATACAACATCTTGGGACGACTGTTCATGAAAGGGCAGGAACCCAACGAACGAGGCATCAACGAGTTTGTGGACCAAGCGGTGACGGCCCTGCAGGGCGCTTCGACCGGAGTGAGGCATGCGGCCATGAACGCCTTGGTGCGCTTTGCCGACTTGGGGGTGGTGTATGAGCGAATGGCAGCGACGGCATTGAAGCAACACAACATCGAATTGTAAGAAGTGTGGCGCCAAGAACAACCTGCGAAGAGTAGGGTGGGGCGCGGCACGAAAGTTGTAACAACAAACTTATCAATATTAGTAAATAACAAGAGAGAAATGAAAAAATTATCTTCTGTATTTGCAGGACTGTCGCTCTTGCTCTTGGCAAGTTGTGGCACTGCAGGTTCGGGCACAACGAATGGCAACACCGGTGCGTCGGTATTGGGGAGTGTGCTCAGTGGCGCAGCCAACGCCGAAACATTGGGCAATGTGCTCAGCAGCGTGATTGGACTCGACAAACTGTCGGCCCAGAACCTTCACGGTACTTGGAAATACTCGGGTCCTGGTTGTGCTTTCACATCAGATAACGCACTTTCGCGCGCTGGTGGAGAGATCGTTGCCACGCAAATTGAGGAGAAACTGAAGGATGAATACGCAAAGTTGGGCTTCAAGAGCAGCAACACGTACGTCACCTTCAACACAGACGGAACGTTCGCCGCGAAGATAAATGGCAAGAGCTGGAGTGGCCAGTACACCTTCAATGAGAAGACGGGCGCCTTGAAGATGCAGGGACTCCTGCTCACGCTCAATGGTTATGCCACACGTCACAGCGGAGGCATCAGCGTGCTTTTCGAGTCGAAAAAGCTGCTGACGCTTATCCAGACCATGGCTTCGCTCAGCGGAAACACCACCGTTTCGACCATTGGCGATCTTAGCAAGAATTATGATGGCGTGCGTATTGGCTTCGACTTGAAGAAGTAACACTTAAGCACTCATTATTAGACGAATGAAAAAGTTTCTTAAATTATATGATTTGAGAAACTTTTTTAATATTATTTAGTCTCTCTGTTTCTTTACTCTTCTTTTAATGTTGTATTTTTGCAGACTAGATAAATATAAGCAAAAATATAGCATTTGTTATGGCAGAATCAGTAGATATCAGAGAGCTCAACGTTCTCATAGAGCAGCAGAGTGGGTTTGTCACCAACCTGGTTACAGGTATGAATCAGGTCATTGTGGGGCAAAAGCACCTTGTCGACTCGTTATTGATTTCTCTTTTAAGCGATGGACACGTCCTTTTGGAAGGTGTGCCCGGATTGGCTAAGACATTGGCCATTAAGACCTTGTCGCAATTGGTGGATGTGAAGTTTAGTCGTGTGCAGTTTACGCCCGACCTCCTTCCTGCCGACGTTGTGGGCACAATGATCTACTCTCAGAAAGATGAGAGCTTTCATGTAAAGAAGGGTCCCGTTTTCGCTAATTTCGTATTGGCAGATGAGATCAACCGTGCACCGGCAAAGGTGCAGAGCGCATTGCTGGAGGCCATGCAGGAGCATCAGGTGACTATCGGTGAGCAGACATTCACGTTGCCCAACCCCTTCTTGGTGATGGCTACACAGAACCCCATTGAGCAGGAAGGAACTTATCCGTTGCCCGAGGCACAAGTCGACCGTTTCATGCTGAAGGTGGTCATCGATTACCCAACGCTTGAGGAGGAAAAGATGATTATCCGTGAGAACTTGCAGGGCTCTATGCCTAAGGTGACGCCTGTAACCACAGCCGACGAGATCCTGAAGGCTCGTGAGGTGGTGCGCCAGGTGTATATCGACGAGAAGATTGAGAAGTATATCGCCGACATCGTGTTTGCCACGCGTTACCCAGATAGATATGGCTTGGCCGACCTGAAGGACATGATTACCTTCGGTGGTAGCCCACGCGCCAGCATCAATCTCGCAAAGGCATCAAGGGCCTATGCTTTCATCAAGCATCGCGGATATGTGGTGCCCGAGGATGTGCGCGCTGTAGCTCACGACGTGTTGCGCCATCGCATCGGATTGAGCTATGAGGCAGAGGCCAGCAATTTGACCAGCGAGGAGATAGTGAGCCGCATCATCAACAAGGTGGAGGTGCCTTAATTATGGATAGCGCAGACGTTTTAAAGAAGGTCAGGAAGATAGAGATCAAGGCGCGCGGACTGAGCCAGAACATCTTCGCCGGACAATACCATTCTGCCTTCAAGGGAAGGGGAATGGCGTTCTCTGAGGTGAGGGAATACCAGTTTGGTGACGATGTGCGCGACATTGACTGGAACGTGACGGCGCGCTTTCACAGGCCCTATGTAAAGGTCTTTGAGGAGGAGCGCGAGCTTACGGTGATGCTTCTGGTTGATGTGTCCGGGTCGCTCGACTTTGGTACAACCAAGCAGATGAAGCGCGACATGGCGGCCGAGATCGCTGCCACAATCGCTTTCTCTGCCATTCAGAACAATGACAAGATAGGAGTCATCTTCTTCTCTGACCGCATTGAGAAATACATTCCACCTAAAAAGGGACGCAAGCACATTCTCTACATCATTAGGGAGATGCTGAGTTTTGAGCCGCAAAGCCAAAAGACAGACGTTGGAATGGCGATGGCTTACCTGACGAGGGTCATGAAAAGACGTTGCACGTCGTTTGTCATAAGCGACTTCTACGATCGGAAGAACTTTTCGCAAGAGATGCAGATTGCCAATCGCAAGCACGATGTGGTGGCTGTGCAGGTCTATGATCCGCGCGCAAAAATGTTGCCGGACGTAGGCTTGCTGAAGGTGCGCGACGCTGAAACGGGGTATGAGCTATACATCGACACGTCGAGCAAGAAACTAAGATTGGCCCACACGCGGTACTGGATGGAACATCAGAGTGAGTTGTCGCACGCATTCGCTAAAGGCCGCATCGATTGGATATCCATCGCCACCAATGAAGATTTCGTTAAATCGATGATGAT
The DNA here is from genome assembly GCF_037460745.1 of Hallella sp. NCBI lineage: Bacteria > Pseudomonadati > Bacteroidota > Bacteroidia > Bacteroidales > Prevotellaceae > Hallella > Hallella sp. The sequence continues at coordinate 9,191 of NZ_JAXVAE010000063.1, forward strand.
GCTCTTTAGACAAAGGGCGTAAACGATTGTGGTGGAAACGATTACACGATTCTCTATGAGTAACTATTTAAAGAACATATTTGGCTTTCTCTTGATCCTTTGTGCTTCTCAGGCACGGGCTCAGGTCGTCGTCGAGCAGACGGTCGACTCTGTTGGAATCCTCATTGGCGAGCAGGCTCACCTTAGATTGGAGGTAACAATGCCGAAGGGGGCACGTTTGGAGTGGCCTACGTTGCAGCCCAACCAATATGTGACTCCGGGTGTTGAGGTGGTCGCAGTGGCCGATGGGAAGACTGTGGAGACGGGAAAGGAACAACAGAAAGCATGCCGCGTGTATACCATTACGTCGTTCGACGAGAGTTTGTATGCGCTGCCTGCATTGCCCGTGAAGGTCAACGGAAAGACTTATCGGGGTGGAACTTCGGCGTTGAAGGTCATAACGGTTGATGTCGACACGTTGCATCCCAACCAGTATTATCCTCCCAAAGACGTGCAGGACAATCCGTTCCTGTGGTCAGAATGGCGACCTTTCTTGTGGCTTTCTGTCCTGACACTGGCGCTTGCCCTTTTGGTTTTCTATTTGTTTGTGCGCTTGCGAGAGAACAAGCCCATCATTACAAAGCTGAGAATAGTGCGCCATGTGCCGGCTCACCAGCGCGCATTGTCGGCCATTGAGAAAATCAAGGCCGAGCGAATGCAGCAGAGCGAGGACCAAAAGGCTTATTATACGCAACTCACCGACACACTCAGAAAGTATATTCAGGAGCGTTTCGGCTTCAATGCCATGGAGATGACGTCTTCGGAAATCATTGGGCGTTTGCAAGAAAGTGGCGATAAGAAGATGCTCGACGAACTGAGAGAGCTCTTCACTACGGCTGATCTGGTGAAGTTTGCCAAGTACTCAACGTTGATTAATGAGAATGACTTGAACCTTGTCAACGCTGTCAATTTCATTGATGAGACGAAGCAGGACGAGCAAGAGACTGTGGAGAAGATAGCTCCAAAGTTGTCGGAGAACGACCAGAAGGTGAAGAAGAACCGGGTTACATTGAAAGGATTGCTCTGGGCCTTGGGCACAATCATCGTTGCCTTGGTGGCTTACGTGGGCTATCATGTGTATCTGTTGTTGACGTAAACATGGCGAAGTAAAAGAAAGTCAGTAAAATGGAATTTGCAAACAAAGAATATTTCCTGCTGCTATTGCTGCTCATCCCTTACGTATTATGGTTCTTCCTATACCGTAAGAGGAGTGAGCCGACGATGCGCATGAGCGACACCCGTGCTTATCTTACCGCACCTAAGAGTTGGAGAGTACGCATCATCAACCTTCCTATGTTGCTGAGGTGCATGGCATTTGTTATGCTGGTCATCGCTATGGCGAGGCCACAAACGCGTAACTCATGGGACAACCGTACGGTGGAAGGCATTGATATCATGCTGGCAATGGACGTGTCGACATCGATGCTCGCTGAGGATCTGAAACCGAATCGCATAGAGGCGGCGAAGGATGTGGCGGCCGAGTTTATTGCGGGAAGGCCGAACGATAATATCGGATTGACCATCTTTGCGGGCGAGGCGTTCACACAGTGCCCCATGACGACCGACCATGCGTCGTTGCTCAACCTGCTTAACAATGTGCGTACCGACATCGCCGCACGCGGATTGATACAGGATGGTACGGCAGTGGGTATGGGATTGGCTAACGCTGTGTCGCGTTTGAAAGATTCGAAGGCCAAAAGCAAGGTCGTCATTCTCTTGACCGACGGTAGCAATAATATGGGCGACTTGTCGCCGATGACGGCCGCGCAGATTGCAAAGTCGTTGGGAATAAGAGTCTACACCATAGGTGTTGGTACCAACAATGTGGCTCGTTATCCCATGACGGTGGCAGGAGGAGTTCAGTATGTGAATATCCCCGTTGAGATTGACACAAAGACTTTGAGCGACATTGCGGCTTTGACGCAAGGCAATTTCTATCGTGCCACCAATAACAAGGAGTTGAAGCAAATCTACCAGGATATTGACAAGTTGGAGAAAACGAAGATGAACGTCACGCGGTTCTCTAAGCGTTACGATGCTTACCAACCGTTCTGCATTGCCGCTCTCCTCCTACTATTACTGGAGATACTGCTGAGAAATACGGTCTTGAGGCGTTTACCGTAACCTCATGGATTTGAGAACAATGGGTGATAAATCCTAAGTTGTTTACAAGAGGCCGTACAAAGATGATAAGAAAGACAATGCTCTGCATGAAAAGATAAGGTTATTCTATAATTGGAAGATATGCTAAGATTCGAAGACCCTATATATTTTTGGCTTTTGCTGGTTGTTCCGCTATTCTTTTTGCTGCGGATGGCCAGTTGGCGTAAGAAAAGAAAACAACTGAGAAAGTTGGGCGACCCAGCCCTTCTTGCGCAGTTGGCTCCCGACGTGTCTAAGTATCGCCCGACGGTTAAGTTCTGGTTGCAGATGGCTGCTGTGGCTGTCTTGGTGTTGATGTTGGCACGTCCGCAGATGGGTACAAAAGTTTCGCATGAGAAGCGTAACGGCATCGAGGCCATCATTTGTATGGATATTTCTAACTCGATGAAGGCGGAGGATGTGGCTCCAAGTAGATTGGACAAGAGTAAAATGCTTGTGGAAAGCATGGTGGACCATTTCACAAACGATAAGGTTGGGCTGGTCGTGTTTGCTGGCGACGCATTTGTGCAACTGCCTATCACAAGCGATTATGTGTCGGCCAAGATGTTCTTGCAAAACATCGACCCTTCCCTTATAGGCACTCAGGGCACTGACATTGCCCGCGCCATACAAGTAGCTATTCACAGTTTCACCCAACAGGAGAAAGTGGGGCGCGCCATCATTGTTATAACAGATGGTGAAGATCATGAAGGTGGGGCGGAGAAGGCTGCAGAGCAGGCACGCAAGAAGGGTATCAATGTCTTTATTCTTGGAGTGGGAAGCACGAAAGGCTCACCCATCCCTGATGGCCAAGGCGGATACATGCAGGATGCCAGCGGACAGGTTGTGATGTCTGCGTTGAATGAAACCATGTGCCAACAGGTTGCCAAGGCAGGAAGTGGCACGTACATTCATGTAGACAACACATCGGACGCTCAGGAGGAATTGAATGATGCACTTACTAAACTGCAGAAGGGAGAAACCAACTCTGTTATCTATAGCGAGTATGATGAGCAGTTCCAAGCCTTTGGTATCATTGTGCTATTGCTGCTGATTGCTGACGTTTGTTTGTTGGAGGCACGCAATCCTTTGACCAAGAATTGGAGAATATTTAAAAAGAACGGATGATGAAAACGAGACGAATTGCCCACTTGTTGATATCGGTTGTCATGATGATAGGATGTCTACCTGTCATGGCACAGGCTGATCGCAACTATGTGCGCAGCGGCAATAAACTATACAGACAGCAGAAATACGCCCAGGCTGAGACTGAATATCGCAAAGCTTTGGATAAGAATTCGAACAATACGCAAGCCATGTATAACTTGGGTTGCGCATTGCTCATGCAGCAGAAGGACTCGTCTGCCATTGCTCTGTTGGAGAAAGCGGGCAAAGCGGAAACCGCAAAGAAAAGAAAGGCGATGGCCTATCATAATATAGGAGTGATATGCCAGAACCATCAACTGTACTCCCAAGCTATTGAGGCCTATAAAGAAAGTCTGAGGAATAATCCTTCTGACAATCAGACCCGATATAATTTGGCACTATGCAAACGCCAAATGAAGAATCAAAAGGGTGGCGGCAACAAGAACCAGAAGAAGCAAGAGCAAAAACAGCAGAAACAGGAGAATAAAGACAAAAAGCAAAATAAGCAACAAAAGCAGCAATCTTCGCCCCAAAAGGCTGAGGAGAAGATGAGCAAAGACAATGCTGAACAGTTGCTCAACGCGGCCATTCAAGAAGAAAAGGCCACCCAGCAACGCATGAAGAAACAGCAACAATCGGCTCAGCGCCGCAGACTCCAGAAGAATTGGTGATATGAAGATGATGACTCGACGTTTAAAATACATACTATTGGTGGCATGCCTCTTGTGGGGCGTTGTGGTTGGAAGGGCGCAAATCTCGGTGTCTGTTCCCACACATGTGGCTACTGGAGAGAATTTCCGCTTGGCCTATACAATCAAAACGCAGGATGTGTCAGATTTCCGGGCAGGTAATATTCCTGATGAATTGGAAGTGCTTGCTGGCCCTTACACGTCAAGGCAATCGAGCTATCAGATGGTAAATGGACACACCAGTAGTTCATCATCCATCACATTCACTTATACCTTGTATGCGGCAAAGCCTGGCTCATACGTCATTCCCGCGGCCCATGCACGCGTAAATGGCAAGATGGTCTCTTCTCGGGCTGTCAAGGTTACGGTGACGGGTAGCGCAAGCAGGGGCTCGTCACCTAAGATGCACGAGGATCGTAGCAACGCCCCATCGATGCAAGCTGCAGGCACACACATCTCTGCTAACGATCTTTTTATTAAGGTGACGGCAAACAAGCATCGTGTGCATGAACAAGAGCCCGTATTGCTTACTTATAAGGTTTACACGTTGGTTGACCTGACTCAGTTGGAGGGAAAGATGCCCGACCTGACAGGTTTCCATACCCAAGAGATTCCCTTGCCTCAGCAAAAGAGTTTCCATGTGGAGCGTATCAATGGCAAATCATACCGTGCGGTGACGTGGAGCCAATATGTAATGTATCCTCAAATGACAGGTAAGCTTAAGATTCCAAGCATTACCTTCAAGGGAATTGTCGTTCAGCAGAATCGTGCCGTCGACCCCTTTGAGGCTTTCTTCAATGGAGGTTCAGGCTACGTTGAGGTCAAGCGTAACATTGTTGCTCCCGCTTTGAGCATTCAGGTTGATCCGCTTCCCAAGAAACCTGCAGGCTTCTCGGGTGGCGTGGGACGTTTTAACATATCTGCGCAGATTAATCAGGCAGAGGTCAAGGCGGGTTCACCCATCACGCTTCGAGTAGTTGTCGGAGGAACAGGAAACTTGAAATTGATCAAGCAGCCCGTAGTGAACTTCCCGAAGGATTTCGACAAGTATGATCCGAAGATTACCGACAAGACCAAGTTGACATCCACTGGTCTGGGTGGTAACATGATCTATGATTTCTTGGTTGTTCCCCGCAACCAGGGTCAGTATACGATTCCCGCTGTGGAGTTCACATATTATGACACGGATGCAAATGCCTATAAGACCATCAAGACGCAAGCGTTCAATGTCACGGTGGCCAAGGGAGATGGAAAAACCTCTGCTGAGAGTTTTGACAACATGAAGGATAATGACATCCATAATATCATGAAGGGCGATAGCACGCAGTATGGCACACGCGACTTCTTTTATGGAAGTGTGCGCTATTGGCTGACCCTTTCTGGTCTCTTGCTTATGTTCTTTGTGTTGCTTTTCGTTTTCCGTAAGCGTGCCATCGACAATGCCAATGTTGTAAAGATGCGTGGTAAGAAGGCCAATTCCATAGCTCGCAAGCGTTTGAAGAAAGCCAGTCGGTTGATGTTTACCAACGACTCGGCCGCGTTCTACGATGAGGTATTGCGTGCTTTGTGGGGCTACGTGAGCTACAAACTGAACATGCCTGTTGAGCAACTTACACGTGAGAATATTGCTTCAACGCTTGAGCAGCATGGCGTTGATGACCTAACGGTTACACGATTTATCTCTGCCCTCGACGAATGCGAGTTTGAGCGTTATGCTCCCGGTGACCCCAAGGGCAATAAGGAGAAGACATTCAATTATGCCATGACGGCCATTACTGAGATTGAAAACGTAATGAAGAAGAGAAAATGATGAACGTAAATATGAGTATACATAAGGATCGCGCGTTGCGTAGCGCATTATTGCTTACCCTATTGGCCATATTTTTTCCATTGGCAGGATGGGGAGTTACGAAGCAGAATGCCGACGACGCCTATACGAAAGGCAATTACCAACAGGCGATAGCCGATTATAAGGAGTTGCTCAAACGAGGCACTTCGGCCAGCCTATACTATAACTTGGGTAATGCTTACTATCGCTCGGACAGTCTGACTCAAGCCATTTTAGCCTATGAGCGCGCATCGTTGCTCTCGCCAGGTGATGATGATATACGCTTCAATTTGCAGTTTGCACGTTCGAAGACCATCGACAAGATAACACCACAAAGCGAAATGTTCTTTGTTACATGGTATCGCGCATTGGTTAACCTTGCTGGTGTGGACCGTTGGGCCACCCTCTCAGTGGTGTCGTTGGTGTTGGCGTTGCTGTTGCTTTTGGCATATCTTTTTGCTCCTTACCTTGGTGTTCGCAAGGTCGGGTTCTTTGGAAGCATTGGCTTCGTGGTAGTCTTTTTGTTATCGAACCTCTTTGCTTATCAACAAAAGCAGATGATGGAAAGCCATTGCGGAGCCATCATCGTGGCCCCATCGGTCACCGTAAAGAAGACTCCTAACGCCAATAGCGCTGACGCCTTTGTGCTTCATGAGGGAACGCGTGTTGATATTACTGATAATAGTATGAAGGAGTGGAGTGGTGTGCGGTTGGCCGATGGACGTGAGGGATGGTTGCCCACATCGCAGTTGGAGCACATCTAAAGTGGGCTTAACCTAACTGTATTATCGTAAAGAATCAAAATATGCTGGCGTCGTTGAGGATCTATCACGTTCCTCTCTTGCCTGAATGAATGGCGAGGTATTGACAAACAGCAACCAAACTCTTTGAATGGCAATGACAATAGACAGTCTTATAGCCCTTGATCAAGAATTGCTGACGTGGTTTAACGGAAGTGAATCGTTGTTTCTCGACAACTTCGTTGTGTTGTTGACTACAGGTATCACATGGATACCGTTGTATGTAGCCCTCTTTGTGCTTGTTATGAAGAACAATGAGACTATGTCACAGATTATGTTGGTTGTGGGATGCGCTGCATTGTGCATCCTTTTCGCTGATGGTGTGGCCGATGGATTGGTGAAACCCCTCGTTGGTCGCCCCCGTCCCTGCAACGATCCCTTGCTCAAGTATGCTGTCGATATTGCAGGAAATTATAGGGTTTCGGGCTTCAGTTTTTTCTCGGCCCATGCCGCCAACACCATGTCGATAGCGGTTTTCTTTACCCTTTTGGTTCGTAACAGAACCTTTACGGCTGCCATGTTGTTGTGGTCGCTTTTGAACGGATGGACCCGTCTTTACCTGGGCCTTCATTATCCAGGCGACGTGCTATGCGGTTTCCTGTGGGGTGCTGTGTCGGGTTGCTTGGCCTATCTGCTTTTCTATAAAGTCTATTTGAGGATAAGCCCCAAGTTGAATTACATTTCTACACAATATACACGCACGGGGTATAGCAAAAACGATATCGACATGGTCATTGCCGTCATGGTTCTCACTGTGGCTATGCTGATGATTTTGTCTCTTTATACCATGCATTTATTTTAATCATATATCCAATATGACAGATACGAAACATATTCATATTAGTGACTTTAACTACGAACTTTCCGATGAGCGCATCGCCAAGTTCCCTTTGCAACAACGCGACCACAGCAAGTTGCTGATTTATCAGCATGGCGAGGTGTCCGACGATGTGTTTCTTAACCTACCAAACCATTTGCCGAAAGGTGCGCTTATGGTTTTCAATAATACTCGCGTCATTCAGGCCCGTTTGCATTTCCGCAAGGAAACGGGTGCGTTGATTGAGGTGTTTCTTATGGAACCGGCGTTACCTGCCGATTACGAGCAGATGTTCCAAACTACTGGTAAGTGCAGTTGGCTTTGCATGGTGGGTAACTTGAAAAAGTGGAAGGAAGGACCATTGATGCGCGACTTTGAGATCAAGGGAAAGGCACTGACACTTTCTGCCACAATGGATCGCAACAAGACGATGGAGAAGAGTGGAGGAACCAACTATTGGGTCGACTTTGAGTGGGATAACCCAGAGGTTAACTTTGCCGAGATTCTGGAAGCTGTGGGTGAGTTGCCCATTCCTCCATATCTTAATCGCGCCACGCAAGAAAGCGATAAAACCACGTATCAAACGGTGTACTCGAAGATTAAGGGCAGTGTGGCCGCGCCTACGGCAGGCCTTCATTTCACCGACGCTGTGCTTCACGACTTAGACCAGAAGGGAGTTGTGCGCGATGAAGTTACGCTCCATGTTGGTGCAGGGACATTCAAGCCGGTCAAGAGTGTTGAGATCGAGGATCACCACATGCACACCGAATACATTGTGGTGCATCGCCATACCTTTGAACGACTTTTACAACACGACTGCAGCGTCATTGCTGTTGGCACAACCAGTGTACGCACCTTGGAGAGCCTGTATTATATGGGTGTGAAGTTGGCGATGAATCCACAGTGCACAGAGGAAGACCTTCATGTGAACCAATGGGAGCCTTACGATCTTCCGCATAATGAGGAAGGATTGGTATTAGTCGATGGTGAGCCTGTCAGTGTGGAGCAGTCTGTTCGTAACCTTCTCGATTATCTGAATCGAGATGGGCTTGAGGCTTTGCACTCGAGTACGCAGATTATCATAGCTCCTGGCTATGTATACAAGATTGTTAAGATGCTTGTCACCAATTTCCATCAACCCCAAAGCACATTGTTGCTGTTGGTGAGCGCTTTCCTAAAGGGTGATTGGCGCAAGGTTTACGACTATGCGCTTAGCCACGACTTCCGCTTCCTCAGCTATGGAGACTCTAGTTTGTTGATACCTTAACACACATTTTGACGATTATGAAAATAGGAGATAAAGTAAGATTTCTGAGCGAAATGGGAGGCGGCAAAGTAGCTGGCTTTCAAGGAAAGAACATCGTTTTGGTGGAGGATGAGGACGGATTCCAAATCCCTACACCTATTAATGAGGTCGTTGTGGTGCAACAAGACGACTATAGCATGGCGCGAGCCATAAACCGCAAGGCAGAGAACGATGCGCAGCGCGCCAGCGAGACTCCTCTTAGCAAGGGCCATCGTTCCATTACCTCTATGCTTCGCGATGGTCAGGACGAGGAGATCGACATGGAGGTTCCCGATGAGCTCGACGATACGAAGGAGATAACTTTCCGTCGTCCCGCGGAAGAGCGTAAGGGTGGCAACCAATTGTCTGCTTTCTTGGCTTTTGTGCCGTTAGATGTCAAGCAGATTACCAATCCGCGTTTTGAGGTGTATTTTGTTAACGACAGCAACTACTTCATGCAGTGCGCCGTTGCTTCGGCTGAAGGAAACAGTTGGAACCTGAAATATCAGGGTGAGATAGAGCCTAACACTAAACTCTTCTTGGATGAGATTGGCAGGGACGAAATTAACCGACTCGACCGTTTGGCTGTTCAAGTTCTTTCGTATAAGCATGAAAAGGCATATATCATGAAACCAGCCGTCGATGTGCAGCTGCGTGTAGATCCCGTGAAATTCTACAAGGTACACACTTTCCAAGATAGCCAGTTCTTCGACTCGCCTTGTCTGCTTTTCACCCTCATTGCCAACGATCAACCTGCTCGTTCTTTGGTGGTCGACCCCAAGCAGTTGAAGCGTGAGATGTATCGGAACGGCAAGGACGACGAGGCTAAGGCGCCTACCCAGAAGCAGCGCGAGCAGTTGGTGCGTCGTTATGGTGATGACCAAAGCAAGGGCAAACGCAAGCATTCGTCTTTTCCCCATCACGATGATATTATTGTTGTGGACCTTCATGCTGAGGAATTGCTTGATACCACCGCTGGTCTGTCGCCCAAGGATATTCTCGACTACCAGTTGAAGGTGTTCCGCGATACGTTGGCTGACTATGCCGGTTCCAAGGGACAGAAGATAGTCTTTATACATGGCAAGGGTGAAGGTGTACTTCGTCGTGCTCTCATTCATGAATTAACCTATAAATACAAGACGTATACCTATCAGGACGCTTCGTTTCAGGAGTATGGCTATGGAGCTACGCAGGTAACCATACGTTAATCTAAGACATAATCGGCACTGTTTGTTTGCCAAATAACAGCCGACTGTCATAGGTATAGCTAAGTGCTCTTGTCCGTTCAATCAACAATGTCTTAAGAAATAAAACCCCTGTAAGGAAATGTTTATTGAATGGCAAGAGCACTTGTTGTAAATTTGCATAGCCCGTCAGCTTGTCATAGACGATGGGGCATCAAGCCTTTTTTATAGTCTCTTTGTATGTAGACTATTATGAGTTGTATTTGCTGAAGCATTTATAGCGTTCTTGATGCAACAATTCCTGGAATAGTGTGTTGTCTTGTTTTTTTGTTGAAAAGTTTGTCGTGGTTGTTGCGGCAACTAGAGAAGGATAAGACGACTTTTGAGGAATCGGGTGACGTAAGTTGAGCAATCATTTTGGCGTTTAGCATGTATGGAGTTGCGAAAGACACCTCCTCGAGACTCGATCGGGCATCTTTTGAGACTCGATTGGGCATGTTTCGCATTGCGAAAAGGCATCTTTCGCAATGTTAATTGAAGATTTTTGGATGCTGATTTTGCCCTTTTGACCGTAAGTGCTTGAAGTATAATTACTTATGAATGTCTGCTGAGAATCGCATATTTGAAACTAAAGACACGCTTGTTCTGAAAAACAGTGTAGTTTTCAATGTAGATTGTTAGTTCTTTTACCTATGGTCATCAAGAAGAATTCTCATATCTGTGGCAGTTGTGATATTATTATTGGTCTCAACTGGGATTTTTTTAGTGAAGTTGGGTGGTCACAGATTTTTTATCTATATTTGTGTTCAAATAAAACAAGTTTGATGATGTATGGAAAATGTATATGCTGTTCAATGTGAGAATCTTCGAATTGCCAATATGGCTTTCCAGGCCGGTAGCTATGAAGTCGCCTACGAGATGCTGGAAGCGTTGGTCCATTTTGTCGTTTCTGCCGAGGCGAATAAACATATAGGAATGGAGAATCTTCGCTCGTTGCGTGAGGGTGTGAAGCTTGCGGTTTCTAACTTTGCATCGTGTAAGGACGAGGCATATTGGGAAATGTCGGCAGAGTTGTACGATTTGTTTCGCTGATAGTTAGCTGCTGTAACAAAGTATTTGGCATAAAACAAACAAAGGCTTACGCACAATCACATTTGTGATAAAAGCGTAAGCCTTTGCTTATATAACTTTATTGTGTATTAAACCATAAAGTATTCTTCCAATGCTTTTCCTGCGTTTCCGTCCCTGTTATTGATATCCTCAATGATGCGGCCCGTTTCCATAAGCGCTACGCGTGAACTTATTTCCACGGTATGCTGCAGGTTGTGGCTACTTATCAGGATAGTGGCCTGGGATGATGCATGGTAGCTCAAGAGCAGTTTCTTCAAGATATTCTGTCCTGATGGATCGAGAAAGTTGAATGGTTCGTCGAGGATCAGCAACTCCGGTTTCGTAAACATGGCGGCAATGATGCCAACCTTTTGCTTGTTGCCAGCACTGAAATCGCGTATGAGCTTTTTCTGTCCGAATATCTCTCCATGTGTGAATGCAAGGAAAGGAGCCATCGGACTTTCTGGGTCGTCGATGTGTTTCCAATCGATACGTTTAGCCCCATTGGCCTTGGCTATGAAGTCGATATACTCCTCAGGGGTAAGAAAATCGATAAGGAAGCTGTCGTCGATATAAGCTCCTGTTAGCGGCTTCCAGTTTTCGGAAGAGGCTGGGTCGATGACAGTGGTTTCGTCGTTGTCGGCAATCGAAGCAGATGGCGTGAACAACACTCGTCCCTCCTCTGCTTTCAGTAAATCGAGCATGAGGCGGAACAGTGTTGTTTTTCCTGCGCCATTGTTTCCCACTAGTCCAAGTATGTCACCATGGTTAATTTGAAACTGTTGAATGTCTACAGCAGTCTTGTCACCAAAGACTTTCTTTAATGATTGGATGTCTATTTTCATGATGTTATGGATTTGTGGTTTGCCGTTAATACGCTTTATCTCAGTCCTCTGCCGTGGCAGTTCTTGAACTTCTTTCCGCTACCACAAGGGCATGGATCGTTGGGGCGAGGCATCTTGTCACGAACGATGGGCTGGTGGTGAACCTGCTGTGCCGGCTCACGCGTGTCTTGGCTTGCAGCCTGACGCTGAGCCTGTTCCACCTCGTCGAGGTCGGTCTTCTGCTCTTGATAGCGTTGTGCGTGTTGCTCGGGCTGTGCCTCGCGCACCTCTTCCTGCTGCATCATGGGGATTTGGCCGCGCATGAGGAAACTGGCGATACGGTCGTTCATCTCGTCGATCATCTCATCCCAGATCTTAGCGCTCTCCAGTTTGAAGATCAGCAACGGATCCTTCTGCTCGTATGAGGCGTTTTGCACACTGTGGCGCAATTCGTCGAGCTTGCGGAGGTTCTCTTTCCAATCATCATCGATGATGTGGAGCATAACAAACTTCTCAAACTCCTTGACAATGTTCTTACCTTCGGTTTCGTAGGCCTCCTTCAGGTTAACGCGCAACTGCACGACCTGACGACCATCGGTGATGGGGACGAGGATGAACTCGTACATCTGACCTTGATTCTCGTATACCTGTTGGATAACAGGGTAAGCATCGCTTTGGATGCGATCGGTCTTGCGCTTGAAGGCAGCCATGGCTTCCTGGAATGCGCGCTCCTCCAAATCGGCCTTGTTGGCATTGTCGAACTCCTCTTCGGTGAAAGGCACCTCCATTGACAACACTTTCAGGAAGCCTTCCTTCGTACCCTCGTAGTCGTTCTTCTCGATGATGCTCACCACACGATCCCAAATGACATTGGCGATGTCCATGCCGATGCGTTCGCCCATGAGTGCGTGGCGACGCTTCTCATAGATAACAGTACGCTGCTTGTTCATCACGTCGTCGTACTCAAGGAGGTGTTTACGGATGCCGAAGTTGTTCTCCTCGACTTTCTTCTGGGCGCGCTCAATGCTCTTTGAGATCATAGAGCTCTCGATACGCTCGCCGTCCTCGAATCCCAAGCGGTCCATTACTTTGGCGATGCGCTCAGAACCGAACTTACGCATGAGGTCGTCCTCGAGTGAAACGTAGAACACAGAAGAACCAGGGTCGCCCTGACGTCCAGCACGTCCACGCAACTGACGGTCGACGCGACGGCTCTCATGACGAGTGGTGCCGATGATAGCCAAGCCACCTGCAGCCTTCACCTCGTCAGACAACTTGATGTCGGTACCACGACCGGCCATGTTGGTTGCGATGGTTACAGCGCCAAGCATACGCTCCTCCTGATGCTTGTTGCCGTCTTCGTCGGTAATGGTTACCATGCCTTTGGTGCTGCGACCAGCCTCAGCAACGATCTGTGCCTCCTTCTGGTGGAGTTTGGCGTTAAGCACCTGATGGGGGATGTTGCGCATGCGAAGCATCTTCGACAGAAGCTCGGAAATTTCCACGGAGGTGGTACCTACCAAGCAGGGGCGGCCAGAGTTGCGCATTTCCTCAATCTCTTCGATGACGGCGCGGTATTTCTCGCGGTTTGTCTTGTAAACGCGATCGTCCATGTCGTTACGTGCGATAGGACGGTTGGTGGGAATTTCAACCACGTCGAGCTTGTAGATATCCCAAAACTCGCCAGCCTCTGTGCTTGCTGTACCAGTCATACCAGCCAGCTTGTGGTACATGCGGAAATAGTTTTGCAGAGTGATGGTGGCAAATGTCTGTGTGGCAGCTTCAACCTTGACGTGCTCCTTGGCCTCAACGGCTTGGTGTAAGCCTTCGCTCCATCGACGGCCTTCCATGATACGGCCTGTCTGCTCATCAACGATTTTCACCTGTCCATCCATAACGACATACTCATCGTCCTTGTTGAACATGGTGTAAGCCTTGAGCAACTGTTGCAGCGTGTGTACGCGATCGCTTTGCACAGCGTAGTGGTTGAGCAGATCGTCCTTTTTGTCGAGGCGTTCCTGGTCGCTCAGAGAGGTCTCGGCCTCCAATGCTGAGAGTTGTGAGGCAATGTCGGGAAGCACGAAGAGGTCCTTGTCGTTGACCTGCTTGGCCAGCCATTCTGTACCTTTGTCGGTAAGGTCGGCTGAGTTGAGCTTTTCATCGACAACAAAGTAAAGGGGAGCCACAGCCTTGGGCATCAGGCGGTTGTTGTTCTCCATGTAGGTCTCTTCGGTCTTTTGCAATCCCGTCTTGATGCCGTCCTCTGAGAGGTATTTAATGAGGGCCTTGTTCTTAGGCAGAGCCTTGTAAGAGCGGAAGAGGCTAAGGAAACCTTCCTCCAACAATTGCTGCGATTTGTTCTTATCTTGCTCCTTGCGGCCTTCAGTAATTTTTTGGCGAGCTTCTGCCAACAACTCGGTTGCCTGTTTGCGCTGTACCTCATAGAGCTTTTCTACCAATGGTTGATACTCCTCGTACATCTGGTCGTCGCCCTTGGGGATAGGGCCAGAGATGATAAGCGGAGTACGGGCGTCATCGATCAACACAGAGTCGACCTCGTCGACGATGGCGAAGTTGTGACGGCGCTGCACAAGATCGTTGGGTGAGAGTGCCATGTTGTCGCGCAGGTAGTCGAAACCAAACTCATTGTTGGTACCGAATGTAATATCGGCCTGATAGGCCTTGCGGCGCTCAGGCGAGTTGGGCTGATGCTTGTCGATGCAGTCGACTGAGAGTCCATGGAACTCGTAGAGAGGGCCCATCCACTCGGAGTCACGCTTGGCGAGGTAGTCGTTGACCGTCACCATGTGAACACCGTTTCCTGTGAGGGCGTTGAGGAACACGGGCAACGTGGCGACGAGGGTCTTACCTTCACCTGTGGCCATCTCGGCAATCTTGCCTTGGTGCAAGGCAATGCCACCGAATATTTGTACATCGTAGTGGACCATGTCCCATTTGATCTTGTTGCCGCCAGCTGTCCACTCGTTATGGTAGATGGCCTTGTCGCCATCGATGGTGACAAAGTCGTTGGCTGGGTTGGCGGCCAACTCGCGGTCGAAGTCGGTGGCGGTAACGATGGTGTCGGCGTTCTCCTTGAAACGGCGAGCCGTGTCCTTCACGATGCTGTATGCCACAGGCATTACTTCGTTAAGAGCCTTCTCGAGAGCGTCAAGCATCTCCTTGTCTTGTTTGTCGATCTCGTCGAAGATGGGCTCGCGCTCATCGATGGGAGTGTCTTCGATCTTTGCCTTCAGTTCCGCAATCTTTTCGCGGTAGGGCTTTCCGGCGCCTTGTACGTAGGCTTGGATCTCTTTAGACTTGGCACGCAGTTCGTCGTTGCTCAGCTTCTGGATGTCGGGATAGACAGACTTCACCTTTTCCACCAAGGGTTGGATGAGCTTCATGTCTCGTGTTGACTTGTCGCCAAACAATGACTTTAAAATCTTGTTGAAATTCATTATGTATTGTTTTTTTTGTTTTCTTTCTCATGTGCAAAATTACGAATTATATTCCGTAATATACACTAAATAGCGGGTTTAATTGTAGTTTGTGCCCTAATTATTGACAATCTTCCCATTAACAATAGCTCCCGTTCGTATTTAGTTGGACGCTTTGTGGTAATTCGGAAGATGTCAACCTTGCGACTCGATGGTTGTCGATTCGCAAGGTTGGGCAAAATTGTGAAGAATGGCACTTGATGTTTTAACGAGGAAATGGTCAAAACAAAGGTGCCGATGTGCATGCGTTCGGAGCTCGTATGCGGATGGCCTTGGCTACCGTTGGGGCAATGCGATCGGTAGTGACAGCTGTTGGTACGCGCTGGGGAGCAACCTCTGAACCCATGAAGATGATGGGGAATGGCACAAAGCCTGCGCGGCTCGTGAATGTTTCTTGAGTGTCTTCGTTGAGCAATTTCCATCCAGGGGCTACATCGATAATGATATCGCCACTGAGAGTTGCGTTGAAGCCATTGCGGATCTTAATGATGTCGTTGTTGCCCGCCAACAATCTCTCGCTGGTGTAGACGTCCGCTACGCCTGCGTTTTGCATAAGAAACTCTTGGCTGCGGGTTAACATTTCCGACATGCCCACGCGCTTTTGCTCGATGAGCTTATGGTTCAGGTACATCTGGTTGCCGTAACACTGCTCCACGTATCGGCCTTGGCCATAGATGGCACTTAGGTACATATTGAGCAGCGAGGCAGTGCGGTTTATGTAGAACGTGCCTGTTGGAATGCGATATTGGGTTACATTGGTGGCCGTCTCGTCGGTGTAACCTGTAGAGGTGACAACAAAGAGCACCCTGTCAAGACTTATCTGTTTCTCGACACCGCTTATAAGTCGTTCTAATGACTTGTCGAGTTGCATATAGACGCTCTCCATCTCTGTCTGCCAATGTGTCACAGGGGTCTTGTCGGCCTTTGTGGCAGAGAGATTGACAAACAGCATGTCAGATACGTCGTCCCTTCCCATGGCAGTCTGTGTGATGGCGTTCAGGGATGCGTCAATGACGTCGTTGTTAGTAAAACTGGTGTTGGTGGGGTGTTTTGGGTGCAAGCGGTTATGTGCCCTAACCCATTCTGGCAAAGTGTTGCTGTAATACGAAGACCCTTGCCATTCGCCATTTTTGTCCATCCAAAAAGCACCGTTGGCTGCATGTCCGCCTGACAAAATGGCAGATTCGCGATCGGCCGCAAACGAATATACGATTGCAGCGCCATTGGAATTGACTTTTAACTCGTCGCCAATGGTTGATGTCTTGAGTCGGTCGGCCGAAGTGAAATATCTTGAATCGTCAACGCAAAACACGGGGTGCAGGGTCTCACGGTCGAGCCATCGGCTGCTGATAATGCCATTATAAAACGGGAAAGTGCCTGTGGATAACGATGCGGTTGCAGACGCTTTGTCGACGGGAGAAAATGGATAGCTGGCTCCGTCGTAGACAAGTCCCTCGTTGAGCATTCGGCGGAAGCCGCCTTGCGAATAGAGTGGGGCGAAGGCTTCCATATAATCAGTGCGCAACTGGTCAATGGTGACATTCACGACCAATCGCGGTGCAAGCTGGAAAGCTTGCATCTCGGCTGTGGTGAGTGCTGCGAGTAAAAATGCTATGTATCTCATGCGGGTTGCTTGCCTTTTGTGCGTAATGTTTTTATATTGATAATACATCTTACCATCAAAGTTAATGCCAAAATGTTCATGCCCTCTGCATAATCCTGAAAAATATTGCCTAAAAGGAACAAAATCAAGCATGCTAAAAGTACTATCCAATACCAGTGGCATAGTCCTTTAATCTGCTGACGTATAATGGAATAGGCGAATATGATAGACAATGGGTTCAGGAGCAATATCTGTAAGTTGAGATTTACTGTAGGGTGTTGCGAAAAAACCATGGCGAACAAGATCAAACCTGCCAATCCGTCGGTTGTCAATAGTGTGGCGTCGATAAACCAAAATGGCTTTTTTCGTTTGAGTTCCAGCAATGCCAACACGAATATCAGCAGTGCTATTGTGCTGAAAATCATGATTGGACTGATGTCGTCCCATATGTCGTTGCTCGTATCTGTATAGGAGGGGTAAGGCTGCAGCACAGTGTAGGTGGAGTCGACCAATAGGCGGTGTGTGCCATTGGGGGCTACTATCACGGCGTGGTCGAAGTCTTTGCGAAGCGTGTCGGGTAGAAATTGCTGTTGCGTGCGAGTAGTGTGCGCGTCTGCCTTAACACCTAAAAGCAGGTCGTTGCCCATTTGCGACCATCGGTGTTTTCCCGTCCATTGATGTGTCATCTGACGATAGGACGGGGATACTGCGTTGTTGGTGTCATATGTCACACGCCCGTCTATGTTGTTGACAAGAATGTCGCGTGCTCGGGTGGTGCAGTTGTCGTAAAAATAATTGTATCTGTAAACGCGGTTTGCCGGCTTGTAGTTGTTGTTTAGTGCATCGGCAATAGCTTCTTTTTCCTTTGTTGTTAGATTGAGGCGTTGGCCAATTACGCCACGCCCATTACGTGCATATTCCTGCAGGAAAAACGCAAAAGGTTCGATGCCCATTTCGTAGTCGGTAATCCCGAATACAAACCGAGCGATAAAATTCTTTTGGTTGAAGTTGAACATGCCGTAATTGATAGCCAAGTCCACGTCGTGGGCTGGGTCTTGGAAACGGATGGCGGTGTGCCCATACAAACTCCAAACCTGACTTCCTGGCGAGCAAGTGAGCAGGCTAATGGTGATGTCGTCGGCTGCTGTTTGTCGCGCCGACTCGTTGGTGACTTGCGTTTGTGCGTAGGTTGTTAACGAACTTAAAACGACCAAACAAATAGTTATGAAAAAGTCTTTGAAACGTTTCATGATGCAAAAATACCTTATTATTTTCACTTAACCTGCTTTTATATCGTTTTTTTTCAATACTTTTGCAGTTGAATTATAAATAACGTGAAAGAAAAAGGACTTGATCCGTACTTTTTATGAAGAGAAAACATATATCGGCAGCTGTTGTGATGGCCATGTTCTGTGGTGGCGCTTATGCCCAAAGTGGCACAAATTCTCCCTATAGCCAGTATGGACTGGGCATATTATCCGACCAGACGGCAGGATTCAATCGTGGAATGAACGGATTGGGGCTCGGCTTTCATGAGCATAACCAAATCAACTTTTCCAACCCGGCTTCTTATTCGGCATTAGACAGCCTTACTTTTATCTTTGACGCTGGTTTGAGCGGGCAGTTGACGAACTTTAAGGAAGGTGGCAACAAGAAGAACGCGCAAAATGCGGATTTTGAATATGTTGTCGCGGGCTTTAGGGCTTTCAAACATGTGGGTGTTAGCTTTGGATTGATTCCGTTCACGAATGTGGGCTATTCTTATTCGTTGACTCAAAAGGTGGGAGACGATAACAACACTGTGGCTACTAATAGCTATAGTGGAAATGGCGGCATCCATCAGGTTTATCTTGGTGTTGGATGGCAACCCGTGAGAGGTTTGTCGGTTGGTGTTAATGGAAGTTATATCTACGGAGAGTACACGAAGACCGTCGTGAATAGTTATAGCGATGGCTATGCCAACTCGTTGACCAAGAACTACACGGCTGATGTGAGAAGCTACAAGGTTGATTTCGGATTGCAATATACGGCCCGTTTGACAAAGAAGGACCAACTGACATTGGGTCTCACTTATGGCTTGGGGCATAAGATTGGCGGTAAGCCTACTATGGAGATTATTTCTAACAATGCACAGACTGGCGTTGCAGACACAACCCGTTTCCCAAAGGTTGGACAGGCTGATTTGGAACTCGAACTTCCGACAACTTACGGAGCCGGCTTGATGTATGACCATAACAATGCCATCAAGGTGGGCCTTGACTATACTCTTCAGAAGTGGGGCAGTGTAAAGACTCCTTTTTATGAGACATCGGGGGCTACTATGAACGATTATTCGATGAAAGCCGGCTTCTATAAAGACCGTCATAAGTTTACTCTGGGTGCTGAGATATGCCCTCAAGAGTATGGAATGAGGTTCTTGCAGCGTGTTCATTATCGTGCTGGAGTGTCATATGCCACACCTTATTATATTATTAATGGGCAGGATGGCCCCAAAGAAATGAGTGCCAGCATTGGTTTTGGCTTTCCGATTGTCAACAAGTGGAATAACCGTTCCATCCTTAATATTAGTTGCCAATGGGTTCAACAGACAGCTAAGAACTACATTACTGACAATACGTTCCGTATTAATGTCGGCCTGACGTTCAATGAGCGTTGGTTTGCAAAGTGGAAGGTGAAGTAATCGTTTGTCTGCAATCATGATGAGAGGACTGTTTAAACAGAAATTGTTTTGCCTCTTGGCTTTGCCATGGGTGGTGTCGTTTGTGCTGACCTCGTGCGATCAACCTGTGGAGCATACGGCGGGCGCGATTAGTGATCGCGATTCTGTGCCTATGATGGTAAGTTATGGAGTTAACACGCTGATTTCCGATTCGGGTGTCATTAAGTATCGTATTGTGACCGAACGCTGGGAAGTCAATCAGAACAAAAAGCCCTCTCGGTGGTATTTCGACAAGGGACTCTTCTTGGAACAGTTTGATGAGAAATTCCATGTAGAGGCTTATATCCAGTGCGACACGGCATATTATTATGATCAGCAGAGGCTTTGGGAGCTTCGCTCTCGTGTGCGCATCCTGACTAAGGATGGCTTGCGCTTTTCCAGTGAGCAGTTGTTTTGGGATGAAATTAGGCAGGAATTGTATTCTTATACCTTCTCGCGTCTTGTCACTCCAGAACGCACGTTACAGGGTACCTATTTCCGCTCTGATGAAAGGATGTCTAAGTACTATGTATCAAACTCTAAGGGTTCGTTCGACAGGGAAGACGTTGGTGGCTCAGGGCAGTCGACTACCGACTCGGCTCGAAAGTCGCAGGATTCTTTGTTGATGAAGCAGCGTGGACAGATGTTGCCATATCGCAACAATTAATTGGCGTGGCTTAACAAAGAAATCCCTTTTAAGGGGCAATCATAATAAATAAATGGCTGTATCGTAACAATATAATTCTAACGCTACTATTTTGGAACAGACAGTTGATATATCACTGATTATAGAAATCCTTGTAACGATGGTCTTCAGTGCCTTTTTCTCGGGCATGGAGATTGCTTTCGTTTCCAGCAACAGAATGTTGGCGGAGATGGATAAGGAGAAAAACGGCATTTCGCAAAGGCTTATCTCGTTCTTTTATCGTCACCCTAATGGTTTTGTGTCAACGATGTTGGTGGGCAATAACATAGTACTTGTCATCTATGGTATTCTGTTTGCCGATATTTTCGACAACACATTGTTTAAGCCTTTCGATCCTGCTACGCGTGTCATTCTTGATACGGTGTTTTCCACTATCGTTGTGCTGTTCACAGGCGAGTTCTTGCCTAAGACATTTTTCAAGAGCAGCCCTAACCTGTTACTCGCTCTGTTTGCTCCTTTGGCTTTTGTCTTTTACGTCATTTTGTGGCCTATTAGCAAGTTCGCCACATTCCTTTCGCGTTTACAGTTGCGTATGTTTGGTATCAAGGTGACCGATGAGGATGACGGGGAAGGCTTTACAAAGGTCGACCTCGATTATCTTGTGCAATCATCCATCGACAGCGCTCCAAACGACGAGGCTGTTGATAATGAGGTGAAGATCTTTCAAAACGCCCTCGATTTCCCTGATACGAAGGTGCGTGACTGTATGATTCCTCGAACGGAAATCAATGCGGTTGATATGGATGACTGCACTTTGGAACAGTTAAAGCAGAAGTTTGTGGAAAGCGGTAATTCCAAAATTATTGTTTATAAGTCAGACATTGACCATATAACGGGCTACATTCATAGTTCGGAGATGTTCCATAACCCGAAGCGTTGGCAAGATAATGTTCGCACATTACCATTTGTGCCTGAGACCATGCCTGCACAGCGATTGATGAAAATCTTCTTGCAACAGAAAAAGAGTTTGGGTGTTGTTGTCGATGAGTTTGGTGGTACCAGCGGCATCGTTTCATTGGAAGATATTGTGGAGGAAATTTTCGGTGACATTCAGGATGAGCACGATACGGATAATTACGTGGCTAAACAATTGGAGGATGGTGATTACCTTCTTTCGGCACGCTTGGAGATCGACAAGATCAACGAAATGTTCGACGTGAATCTTCCTGAGGGCGATGAGTATATGACGTTGGGTGGTTTGATTCTGCATGAATATCGCAGTTTCCCGAAGTTGAACGAAGACGTGAAGATTGGGAAATTCAACTTCAAGATCATCAAGAACACTATGACGAAAATAGAACTCGTACGCTTACACATCGACACATGACGCTGTAACAGTCACGTTAAAAGCGCTATATCATTCATTTTCTTGGTGAAAAGTTGCCGTGTTTGCTAAATAATTAGTAAATTTGTACGCTTTTTGTTATGCAGAGGGCAACCATAAACCTTACGAGAATAAAAACAATAAAATAAAACAATAAAAACAAATGGCAGCATTAGGAAAAATCAGAAGCAGAGGCATTACGCTGATAGTTATTATCGGCTTGGGCCTTTTTGCTTTTATTGCCGAGGAGGCTTTCCGTTCTTGCGAGTCGACTCGCAACAACCAACGCCAGCAGATCGGTGAAGTGTTAGGTGAAAAAATCAATTATGAGGAATTCGCCAAGCTCGTAGAAGAGGTTCAGCAGGCCATGAAGATGCAGGGTCAGGAAAACCTCAACGACGACCAAATGAACCAGGTTCGCGATCAGGTGTGGCAGAACTACATTCAGTACAAGATCGTGGAAAATGAGTGCAAGAAGCTGGGTCTCACTGTTACTGACCAAGAGATGCAGGATGTTCTCAATCAGGGAACTAACCAGATGCTTCTTTCTACTCCTTTCGTGAACCGTCAGACGGGTCGTTTCGATGCAAATCAGCTCAAGCAGTTCTTAGCTCAGTATAAGGGCGCTCAGGCCAACATGAATCCTCAGGTGGCAGAGCAGATGCAGACGGTTTATAAGTATTGGGTGTTCATCGAGAAGTCACTTCGTCAGCAGCTTCTCATTCAGAAGTACAATGGTCTTTTGGCTCACTGCTTCTTGTCGAACCCTGTTGAGGCCAAGATGAGTTTCAATGATGAGACAGAGGAAAGCCAGATCCAGTTGGCTGCTTATCCTTACTCGAAAATTTCAGATTCTCAGGTTAAGGTTTCTGATAGTGACTTGAAGGCTAAGTACGATGAACTGAAGCCACGTTTCCAACAGTTTGTTGAGACTCGCGATATTCGTTATGTTGACGTTCAGATTACAGCATCTGCCGCAGACCGTGCTGAGCTCATGAAGGAGTTCAAAGGTTATGCCGCTTCATTGGCAGAGGCAGCTGACCCCACAGAAGTTGTTCGTAAGTCTACTTCGTCGGTAGCATATTTGGGTCTTCCCCTTACTAAGGGTGCTTATCCCATGGATGTTGCTGCTCGTTTGGACTCTATGTCTGTTGGTCAGACCTACGGTCCAGTTGCTAACGCGCAAGACAATACTCTGAACGTCATCAAGCTGGTTGCTAAGCAGCAGCTTCCCGATTCTGTCCAGTTCCGCGCCATTCAGGTTGGTGGCACCACAGCAGAAGAGGCTCACACACGTGCCGATTCCATTGTCAATGCTTTGAATGCTGGTGCCGACTTTGCAGCCATTGCTAAGAAGTATGGTCAGGAAGGTCAGGAGCAGTGGCTCACCTCTCGCATGTACGAGTCTTCTAACACGATGGATAAGGATACGAAGAACTATCTTAACACGTTGCTCACTTCTGGTGTGAAGGAAGTGAAGAACATTGAGATGACACAGGGTAATATGATCGTTCAGGTACTTGATCGAAAGAATATGGTTGATAAGTATACCGCAGCTGTGGTAAAGAAGACCATCGACTATTCTAAGGAAACCCGTGGAGCTATTTTCAATAAGTTCAGCTCATTCGCAAGTGCTAACCAGACAGCAGACGCTATTGCCAAGAACGCCGTAAAGAGTGGCTATCGCGTGCAGGAAGCAAAGGATATCGCAACTACCCAGCACAATTTGGTGGGCATTCGCTCAACACGCGATGCAATGAAATGGCTCTTCGACGCTGACGAGAACGATGTTTCTAAGATGTACGAGTGTGGTAACAATGGCGACCATCTCTTGATTGTCATTCTCGATAAGATTCATCCTGTAGGCTATCGTGGTCTCGATGATGCTCAGGTTAAGGAGATTGTCAAGCAGGAGGTTATCCGAGATAAGAAAGCCGAGCAGTTGATGGCTAAGGCCAAGGGGGCTACGAGCATCGCCGCAGCAAAGGCCAAGGGTGCCCAGATCTCCACTGTTAACCAGGTTACCTTCGCTGCTCCTGTCTTCGTTCAGGCTACTGGCGCAAGCGAGCCCGCTCTGAGTGGTGCTGTTTCTGCTACAAAGGCAGGCGCATTCTGCTCTCATCCCGTAAAGGGCTTGGCTGGTGTTTACCAGTTCCAGGTAGTGAAGCGTGCTAAGAACGCTGCTACATACAATGAGCAGCAGCAGGAGATGAAGCTTCGCCAGAAGGCTATGCAGTATGCAGGCAACTATATGAACGAGTTGTATGTCAATGCGAAGGTTGTGGATAATCGTTATCTCTTCTTCTAATAGTTGACATCTTACATTAAATATTCAAGCGCAAGGTTAATAGCCTTGCGCTTTTTTTATGTTCAATCGTTAGTTCTTATAGTAGCGTAACTATTCAGCGAAAGGGCATGGCGGGGTATCAAGCCTCAAATAAGGCTTGA
>NZ_JAXVAE010000064.1:0-17327 GCF_037460745.1 Hallella sp.
GCAACTTTTTGTTGCTCAGGTACTTAAAATGTTTAATTTACAATAGTGTTGCGGAATTAAGGTTTATGGCAAAAATTATGACGTCTAAAGGGTGGTTCCACTACAAGCCCATTACTTTGTATTTAGGTATAAAGCAAATTGACAGGGAGTGTGCTTTTGAAAATTTCAAGCTACTTATGTCAATATTGAACGATAAAGGTATTCAAGCTGGACCTTTTTTAGGTACGCTCTTAGGAATCGTGAGAGAGAATAACTTTATTGAATGGGATGAAGACATTGACCTGTTTATCATGAAAGAACAAGAGCAATTATTAGTGGATGCTCTATGGGATTTGCGTGATCATGGTTTTGAACTTGTTCGATATGAACGAAGAGGTCTGTATTCTGTTATGCGAAACGGTGAATATATAGACTTTTATGTCATGTATCATATTGGGGATAATTTGCGATATTCTGGCGGTGCAGACTTTATGTTTGAGAATTATTTGACTGATACAATAACATGGGATTTCAAAGGAATTTCTTTGCAGATACCAAGAGAATATGATGAGTTTTTGACCTTTCAATATGGAGATTGGAGAACACCTGTAAAATATGCAGATTTTGAAATGACTTCATGGAGAAAGTTCTGGGTGAAATCTATTTATTTTATTAAAAATAATCTTCCGGATTTCTTATACTACCCAATGTTAAAAAAGTATCATCAGAAGCATTTGGATAAATTCAAGGTAAAGTGTGAGAAAAAAGGAATAACATTACCCAAAGAAATTAAATTGTAATAATTATGAATATAGCATTATTGATAGCCGGAGGTTCTGGCAACAGAATGGGACAAGATATCCCAAAACAGTTTATGCACGTAGATGGATGCCCTATCATTATCCATACTATGAGATGTTTTCAAGTTCATCCAGACATAGATGGCATAGCAGTTGTTTGTCTGAAAGGATGGGAAACAGTTCTTCAAGCATACGCCAATCAGTTTAATATTGATAAGTTAAAATGGATATTTCCTGGTGGTAATTCTGGCATGGAGTCAATTCATAACGGTATCTATGGCTTAAAAGCTGAGGGGTGTGATAACGAAGACTTGGTTCTTATTCATGATTCTGTTCGCCCATTGCTAGGACAGGATATCATTAGTAATAACATTGCAACTTGCAAAGCTTATGGTTATGCCATTACAGGTATTCAGTGTCGTGAAGCAATCTTGGAAAGTGAGGATGGATTTTCCACGACTACAAGTATTCCGCGTGACAAACTGATTCGTACACAGACACCTCAAACGTTCCGACTTGGCAATATTATTAATGTTCATGAGGAGGCAAAACAAAAAGGAATTGTTGATAGTGTGGCTTCTTGTACTCTTATTGCAGAAGTTGGAGGTCATGAGATGCATATAGTTCCGGGATCTGAGAAAAACATCAAGATTACAACTGTAGAGGACTTAGAGATTCTCAAGGCACTCATTCATACAAGCAAAGAAGAATGGCTGAAGTAACTTGGAAAACATGTAAGCAAAATATTCTTGCTGATTATAAACGTCTAAAGCTAATAGGGGGGGATACCTCCTCGATTTTTCTTAAAATATTACTGAATACACATAAGAACATCGTGTTCTTTTTTAGAGTTGGCACATTCTTGAAAACTAAACAAAATATTGTGGCAAGGTTATCGTATAAGTTGATAAGTTTGTGGTATGTAAGAAAACAATTGCTTACAGGTATTCAGCTACCATTAGGAACTGATGTCGGTGGAGGTTTAGCCTTCATTCATTTCTCGAATATTGTAATTGCTGAAAGTTGCAAGATAGGTAAAAATTGTACGATTCTGCAAGGAGTAACTTTGGGACATTCTTTCTCTGCGAAAAATGATGGTGTTCCTACTTTGGGTGACAATGTCGTTGTTTTTGCTGGAGCAAAAGTGTTAGGCAAAGTCAAAGTGGGAGACAAGGCTGTCATTGCTGCTAATGCCGTTGTAACAAAGGATGTCCCTGCAAATAGTATCGTAGCAGGAAACCCTGCTAAAGTCATTTCGACAGATACGTCATCATTATTTGGTAAGAAATGGGCGAAGGATTATGCAAGATAATCGAAAAAAAGTGGATGATTATGGATTTACAATGGAATAAGTTGGATTATTGTAACATTTTGGTGACAGGTGCTACAGGGTTGGTAGGATCAAGTATTATTGATTTGCTGATGAAACACTCTGTGAAAAATTGTCATATATATGCATCTGGTAGAAACAAGAGCCGTGCCAAAACTAAGTTCTCTAAGTATTATGACAAAGAAAATTTTCACTTTTTCAGATATGATGTAGAAAAGCCTCTGGAAAGTGAAATAAAATTCGATTATATTATTCATGCTGCTAGCAATGCAAGCCCTAATTTCTTTGCTACTAATCCTGTTGGGGTTATTATGTCGAATATTATAGGTACAAAAAATTTGCTGGATTATGGTAGGGAACACGGAATGAAACGTTTCCTTTATATCTCTTCTGGCGAAGTCTATGGCAATGGTGATGTCGAAAAGTGGCATGAAACGGATAGCGGATACGTGGATTGTATGACTATGCGTTCGTGTTACCCCACTTCGAAGCGTGCGGCAGAAACCCTTTGTGTAGCTTATGCCAAGCAGTATGATGTAGATGTAGTTGTCGCTCGTTTGTGCCATACTTACGGTTCAAACTTTACAGAGCAAGACAATCGTGCTTATGTTCAATTTTTCATAAAAGCCTTGCAGGGTGAGGATATTGTTTTGAAAAGCACAGGTGACCAATATCGATCTTGGCTTTATGTGGAAGATTGTGCTAGTGCAATTCTTACGATATTGCTAAATGGGCAGAGTTGCGAGGCTTATAATGTGGCTGATGAAACTTCCTGTGTTACCATAAAGGAACTCGCAGAGAAGATTGCCAAGCTTGGAAAGGTAAAAGTCGTGTTTGATTTACCATCCGATATTGAAAGAAAAGGATTTTCTGTTATAAAGAAGGCAACCTTTGATACATCCAAACTTCTTGATTTAGGATGGAAAGCAAAGTATTCATTGGATGAAGGATTAAAAAGTACTTTTGAGAAATTAATTTTGCAGAAAAGTTAGTTGTGAATGATTTTTATGATGCATTGCTGTATTTCTTTCCAAATCTCCTTTTCTATCATGAAATACGGTACAGCTTTCTTCCTGTCCTCCTCAAAATAGAAAAACAGATGTTTGATGCCATTGGCATCAGCATATTTGTAGGCTTCGATTTTCACAATGTTGATACCTTACGACTGAAGGGTGGCAGGGAGTTGTTGTCGTTGCTTTTTAGTAAGCAACTTATTCTTTGTATATATAGTATTTATATCACAGGTCATGATGGGTATTCTTATTTGTTGAGAAAGATGGAATATGCTTTTATGACTGCGAAAATAACGAAATAATTTGATTTATAGTTATGTTTAGATTAAAAACATTAACCATTTTAGGCAGTAAGGCAGACTTGGCTTCGCTGCCAGAGAGCAAATTGCTTATAAATACCATAAATGCTCACTCATTTAACACTGCAAAGAAAGATCAACTTTTTGCAGAGGCACTGACCAATGGTGATGCTCTGATTCCAGACGGTGTGAGCATCGTGAAGGCATGCAAGTGGATTAAGGCGAAGAGTCAGCCGAAGGAGCGTATAGCGGGCTGGGACCTGTTCGAGTTTGAGATGAGTAAGTTGGAAAAGAAGGGTGGCACAGTAATGTTTATGGGCAGTTCACAGAAGGTGCTCGACTTGATTGTGAAGCGTGCTGATAAGGTTTATCCTCATCTTAAAGTGGTGACATATTCGCCTCCTTATAAGCCCGAGTTCTCAGATGAGGACAATAAGGCGATTATCGAAGCTATCAACAATGCGAATCCCGATTTGCTGTGGATAGGCATGACAGCACCTAAGCAGGAGAAGTGGACTTACTCGCATTGGAAGGATCTGAACATTCATTGCCATGTGGGTACCATTGGTGCCGTCTTCGACTTCTTTGCAGGAACAGTAGAGCGTGCACCTATATGGTGGCAAGAGCACGGATTGGAATGGTTGTATCGTTTGTTGAAGGAACCCAAACGCATGTGGCGTAGATACATCATAGGCAACACGCTGTTTCTTTGGAACATGACGAAAGAGTAAATTCTGAAGGTATGTGAGGATGAGAAAGAAAGGGTTTCTTTCATGAAGTTGCGACTTTCGTACGATAGGTATATCAAGTTCATTCGATTCTCCTTAGGTCTCTACGAGGGGAAGGAGTTTTTGACGGGAGGGGCTTTGGGCGATTTTGACTGGAGCGCTTTCTATAATTTCTGCAAAATGCAAACTTTGACGGGGGTGGCATTTGATGGAATTATGCGAATATCCGAGAAATGTAACATCACGCAGGATTTGCTGATGACTTGGTATGGAGAAAGTCAAAAGATCAAGAAAAGAAATGCTTTTTTGAATGAGGCCACTTTAGACATATACGATAAGATTGTGGCTACTGGTATGAGGTGCTGTATCCTGAAGGGCCAAGGCAACGCCTTGATGTACCCAAATCCTTACGCTCGTACACCAGGAGATATAGATGTGTGGGTGAATGCGTCACGTAAGGAAACCCGAAGGGTAATTTGTGCGCTTGTTAAGGACAAGAAAGATATAGGTAAGGAATCTCTGAACCACATAGAGGCGAAAGTGGGGGGCGTTCAGTTGGAGATGCATTCTACTCCTGCTATTCTGAACAACCCGCTCCACAATAATCGTTTGCAGAGATGGCTGCGTAGGAACGCAGATTTTCAATGTGGCAATCTTGTTACTATAGTAAGCGAAAAAGGCATGGCAGCTATTCCCACGTTATCCTTTAATGTGGTCTATCAGCTAGTTCATCTGTATCATCATTATTTTTACGAAGGAATTGGGTTGAGGCAGTTTCTCGATTACTATTTTGTAATCATTAATGCGGAAGGTGGAGTGGGGAAAGATATCCAGCTTACCCTTTGTCGCTTGGGCTTATGGAAGTTTGCTGGTGCGGTGATGTATGTGCTGCACGAGGTGTTCGACTTGACTGAGGACAAGATGATTGCGCCCATGGATGAACAACGTGGACGATTGTTGCTCGAAGATGTGTTGAGAGGTGGCAACTTTGGTCAGCACGACGAAAGCCACCATCATTTACAAGGTGCCGTAGGTCATAACATCTTGCGATTACAGCGCGACTTCCGCTTGCTTCGGTACTATCCCGAAGAGGCGTTGGCTGAGCCCTTCTTCCGCCTATGGCATTTTGTCTGGCGGAGGAGGCACGCGTAAACTTTGATAAGGACCATCACGTTGGCATCTGCGAGGGCTTGAAATGATAAAGGGAGATGGCTTTTAGCCTTAGTGCGTTCACCTTGGCTACTTGGGTGATATACAAAAGGTAGTATGAATTTTAGAAATGCAACAATAAGAAATTAGAAACAACGATAGGATTAAATTAAAAATAAACAAAGAGTTATGGTAAAAAGAAATGTTGCGCTGATTACGGGCATTACAGGTCAGGATGGTTCGTACCTGGCAGAGCTGTTGTTGGAGAAAGGTTACGACGTTCACGGCACAATTCGTCGATCGTCGGTGGATTATCGTGAGCGCATTGCCCACCTTGAGGGACAACCCAATTTCCACCTTCATTATGCCGACCTGGGTGACTCTATGAGTCTGATTCAGGTGATGAACAAGGTGAAGCCCACTGAAGTGTATAACCTTGCCGCGCAGAGTCACGTTCAGGTGAGCTTCGACTCTCCTGAGTTCACGTGCGATGTGGACGCTACGGGTGTGCTCCGCGTTCTGGAGGCCATCCGCCAGTGTGGATTGGCCGATACCTGCCGTATGTATCAGGCTTCTACGTCAGAGCTGTATGGTAAGGTGGAGGAGGTTCCCCAGAACGAGAACACACCATTCCACCCCTATTCGCCTTACGCTGTGGCCAAGCAGTATGGTTTCTGGATTGTGAAGGAGTATCGTGAGGCATACAATATGTTCTGCTGCTCGGGCATCCTCTTCAACCATGAGAGTGAGCGTCGTGGAGAGACCTTTGTGACACGTAAGATCACCTTGGCCGCTGCTCGCATCAAGCAGGGAAAGCAGGACAAGTTGTATCTTGGTAATCTCGACTCGCTCCGCGACTGGGGCTACGCCAAGGATTACGTGGAGTGTATGTGGCTCATCCTTCAAGCAGAGAAACCTGAGGACTTCGTTATTGCTACGGGTAAGCAGCACTCTGTGCGTGAGTTTGCCGAGTTGGCGTTCCATTATGTAGGCATCGAGCTGAATTGGGAAGGTAAGGGCGAAAACGAGAAGGGCATCTGTACGGAAGGCCCTGAGGAGCTTATCGGCAAGACCCTCGTTGAGGTGTCGCCCGACTTCTATCGTCCTACCGATGTGGTGAACCTCTGGGGCGATCCCACCAAGGCTAAGGCCAAGCTCAACTGGAACCCCAACACTACCTCTTTCGAGGATCTCGTTCGCATCATGGTGGAGAACGATATGGCCAAGGTGGCCGCCGAAGAAGCTGGCAAGAAGGTGCGTACCAACCTGGCCGAGTATCTGGAGAAAGGTATCGTTAAGTAATGAATCAATAATAAAGTATAATCTGTCAATCACTAAATGGCTAAGAAAGTTTTTGTAAGCGGATGTTACGATCTGCTACATTCTGGCCATGTGGAGTTCTTCCAACAGGCATCGCGCTTTGGCGACCTGTATGTGGGAATAGGCTCTGATGCCACTTATCTTGAGTATAAGCATCGGAAGCCTATGTTCCCACAGGAGGAGCGTCTTTTCATGGTTAAGAACATCAAGGCGGTAAAGGATGCCTATATCAATGAGGGGAGTGGGGTTATCGACTATCTACCCACACTCGACAAGGTGAAACCCGACGTGTTCGTTGTGAACGCGGAGGGTGGATCAGAGGAGAAGCGTAAGATTTGCGAGGAGAGAGGCATCGAGTATGTGGAACTCCAACGTGAACCTCACGCAGGTTTGAAGGCCCGTTCCTCGTCCGGCCTGAAGAAAGCCTTGGCCACGGCCTCCGACAACACGACCCAAGGGGTGGGTATTCCCACGCGCTTGGACCTTGCGGGGACGTGGATCGATCAGCCATATGTGAGCCACCACCATCCGGGATGGGCCATCACCATCTCGCTGGAACCCACCTTCGATGTGCGTGACCGATGTGGTCTCTCCACTTCGACACGCAACATGATCAAGAAGATATGGCCGGTGAAACTGCCTAAGATGGATCCGGAAATGTTGGCACGATTGGTGTTCTGCTTTGAGAACAACCCTGAACGCCACGATGGTATCATCTCTGGAGCGCAAGATGCCATCGGCATTTGTATGCCTGGATTGGCCCGACATTATTATAATAATAACTTTTGGCCAGAGAAGATAGAGAGCACTCAAGATGAGATGACACTTCGTTTCTTGGAGCAACACCTTGTCATGATTCCGCTTGAGCCGCGTCGACCAGGTTGTAGCGTTGTGGAGGGTAAAGACATCACCCCCACAAAAGTGAAGGCACTTGCTGATGCAGCCGACGCTTGTTGGAACGCTATCTTAGCGCACAACCTTGATGGATTTGCCGCTGCTTATAGGGATTCGTTCGCTGCTCAAGCGGCGATGTTCCCTGGTATGGTGAATCCTTCAATTAACGGATTTGTTGAGGAGAGCGCCAGTGTGCAACCCATGATCGACAAGTATAGCGCCATGGACGACGTTTTGGCATGGAAGATGCCAGGCGCTGGTGGCGGAGGCTATCTCGCCCTCGTGGTGAACGACAGTAAGGAGTTTGCAAACAATCATCATGAAGCCATCAATCTTCAAATACGAAGGGCATAACTACCTGGGACCATTCCTGATTATCAGTAGTCTCTTTTTCATGTGGGGATTTGCCCATGGCATATTAGAGATTCTGAATCCGCACTTTCAGGAGTCGTTTCATATCAGCAAGACCATGTCTGCCCTTACGCAGGCGGCGGTTTATGGAGCTTACTTCCTTATGGCTTTGCCTGCTGGATGGATCACTCAGAAATGGGGGTATAGGAGGGGTGTAATCACCGGATTGGTATTGTTTGGCGTTGGCGCATTGATGTTTATACCGGGAAGTAGAATCAATAACTTCTATTTCTTTGTATTGTCATTGTTTGTGATAGGGTGCGGTTTGACTTGTCTGGAGACGAGCGCCAATCCTTATGCCACAGTGCTTGGACATCCCGATAAGGCAGAGAGCAGAATTAACCTCTCGCAATCACTCAATGGAATAGGCTGGATCGTCGGCCCATTGGTGGGAGGCCAACTGCTCTTTACGGGTGTGAGCATTGCTATTCCTTACGCCATCGTAGGAATATTCGTGCTTTTCGTGGCGTTCTTATTGTGCAGGATTACCCTGCCTGATCCGCGGAGGGCACACGAGGCTGATACTAAGGAGAAAACCAAGGAGGTACCGATGCATACCTTGGCTTTTGGCTTTGGGATGCTCACCTTATTTCTTTATGTGGCCGCCCAGACAGGTGTGAACAGTTTCTTCATCAATTATGCTGAGGAAAGCATTCATATTGAAAAAGAAACAGCAAGCATGTTTTTGGCCTTTGGCGGCATGGGCTTGTTTTTCGTAGGTCGATTGGCGGGTAGCGTGCTGATGAACTTCATACGACCCAAATGGGTTCTTCTGGCATGCGCATTGCTCACTTGTGTCGCAACATTCGTTGTTGTGGCGTTTAGTGGTACGATCTCGCTGGTCGCATTCTTCGCTTTATATTTAGGTGAGAGCATTATGTTCCCCACGATTTTCTCTTTGGCATTGAGAGATGCAGGGACACAAACCAAGTTGGCGTCCTCATTGCTTGTGATGACGGTTGTGGGTGGTGCTGTCGCTCCATTACTGATGGGATATATAGCAGATAGCACGGGTAGCATGGCAAAAGCCTTTTTAATTCCTTTGGGGTGTTATGCGGTGATAGGGTCGTATGCCGTAACACGCCAAAGATAACCCAATAAATGGATAACAAATGAGTTTAGATAAAAACGCAAAGATTTATATAGCTGGCCACCATGGTCTTGTGGGATCGGCTATTTGGAATAACCTCAAGCAGAGAGGTTACAATAACTTGGTGGGGCGATCACACAAAGAGCTTGACCTCACTGATCAGTATGCCGTTGAGAAGTTCTTCGATGAGGAGCGTCCCGATGCAGTGGTGTTGGCGGCTGCCTTCGTGGGAGGCATCATGGCCAACTCGCTCTATCGCGCCGACTTCATTATGCAGAACATGAAGATGCAGTGCAACGTCATCAGCAACGCCTATTCGCATGGCGTGAAGAAGTTGCTCTTTTTGGGTTCTACCTGCATCTATCCGAAGAACGCTCCACAGCCGATGAAGGAGGATGTGCTTCTTACTTCACCCCTGGAGTACACCAACGAGGAGTATGCCATCGCTAAGATTGCTGGACTGAAGATGTGCGAAAGCTATAACCTACAGTATGGCACCAATTATATTGCCGTGATGCCGACCAATCTCTATGGTCCGAACGACAATTTCCATTTGGAGAACAGTCATGTGATGCCAGCCATGATGCGTAAGGTGTATTTGGCCAAACTCATCCACGATGGCGACTGGCATAGCATCGAGGTGGACATGAACAAACGCCCAATCAACCCGACCGATAAGCTCCGTGCCATTATTGGTGACGGTAATGTGGATGGTCACAACGACCATGAGCGTATCTTGAAGGCTCTGGAGTTTTATGGCATCTATGATAATAAGGTGGTGCTATGGGGTACAGGTAAGCCGTTGCGCGAGTTCCTTTGGAGCGAGGATATGGCCGATGCCAGTGTCCATGTATTGTTGAACGTTGACTTTAAGGACATTATTGGCATTGAGAAATATTCATCGGTGTTCTATGGTGCCAAAGTGGATGGAGCCGTAGATCGCAACAACTCTGAGGGGCGTGGCGGTGCCATCCCTGCGCTTGGTGAGATTCGCAACTGCCATATCAACGTGGGCACTGGCAAGGAGCTTACCATTCGTGAGTTGTCGGAACTGGTGGTGAAGACCGTTGGCTTCGAGGGAACTGTGGAATTCGACGCAAGCAAGCCCGATGGCACAATGCGTAAGCTCATCGATGTGGAGAAGCTCCACTCGTTGGGATGGACCCACAAGGTTGAGATTGAGGATGGCGTGAGAAAACTCTACGACTGGTATCAAGACAGCCTGAAAGACTAAGAATAAACAACAGCCCTCCATTTCCACCAAATGAGATGTTATGATGGAGGGCCGTTTGTTACATTCTTATTATCAATGATCGTCGTTCATTATTTCCATCGCCTTTTTTCTTCTGCTAACTACTTGGTCTTGACGTTTCGTGACGCGCTATCCCACGGAGGCGTTGAGCGAGCCATTGTTCAGAACGTGGTTCTGGGCTTGGAAGAAACGACATGGATATAAGTAAAATCAAATAAAAACACTATGGAAGTAATAAAGACTGAGATTGAGGGCGTGGTGATCATTGAGCCGCGTATCTTCAAGGACGCTCGTGGATATTTCTTCGAGAGTTTTTCGCAGAGGGAGTTTGACGAGAAGGTGCGTCACATCGACTTCTGCCAGGACAATGAGAGCATGAGCAGCTATGGCGTGATGCGTGGCTTGCATTTCCAGCGCCCGCCGTTCACCCAGAGCAAGCTGGTGAGGTGTGTGAAGGGTGCCGTGCTCGATGTGGCGGTGGATATTCGCAAGGGATCGCCCACCTACGGCAAGCATGTGGCGGTGGAACTGACCGAAGACAACCATCGCCAGTTTTTTGTGCCCCGTGGCTTCGCCCATGGCTTCGCGGTGCTGAGCGAGACGGCCGTGTTCCAATATAAGTGCGACAACTTCTACCACCCGGAGGCCGATGGCGGCATCAGCATCCTTGATGATAGTCTGGGCATCGACTGGCGCATTCCCACCGACCACGCCATCCTTTCGGAGAAGGACACGAAGCACGACCTACTCAAAGACTTCGACAGCCCGTTCGACATCAACGTCAATTTATACAAATAATGATTGGGGGGACGCACATTTGCGCCCCCTCAATTTTTAAGGTTCATTCGTTAAATGCATAGATGAGATATGGATGTAAGGGCAACAGCCTTCTATTTATGCTTTTGCCCCATCGGACCGCATATCCACGTATTTAACGGAAGAACCATATTTTTTTAGAGTCCCCATTTATAGCCAACGGTAAACGTCAATGAGCGATTGTGAGCGGCGGGGCCGTAAGACCTGTTCCACTTATCGCCATCCTGGCGCAAGTTGGTCACTCCGAAATTGTATCTCAGATCAGCCACAAGGTTCTTGTATTCGTAGCTTATGCCAACAGGGACCGACAGGGCAAACGTTTTGATGAAGGCCCCGCTACTGGTTGTGGCGGGCTTACCCTTATAGCTGATTGCATAATCGCCACTTGTGCTCCTGCTTACGGCAAACTCTGGCTGTAGACCGGCCTTTAGGGCAAGCCCTTTCCATACATACACATTGGCGAGGACAGGGGTGGCTATGCTGTTGAGATTGACCTTCAGATCGTCTTTAAAATCAAACTGTTCGCCATTGGGCGTTCCACTCTTGCCCTTGGTGCCATACTTTGCTCCTTGCTGGGTGTAGAAAACACCTACGGAAAGTCCGAACAAGCTGGTAAACTGGTATTGCGCTTCGACACCTGCGGTAAACCCCGCCTTGCGTTTTTGGTTGTCATACAAAATCAGTCCCCATTTTCCTGGATCAGAATCGGGAACATATATAGTGCCTTCGGTTCCTGAAACGTCTGGCCTTACGGCATAAGCAACATAAACAGGCAATTGGCCAGTGATGTTGCTTACCGTTACACCCACCTTGGGTGTGACAGAGAAGGTTCCCGCCTTCTGCTGAGCGCTTGCGGTTGAAGCGGTCATGAGCAGGGCTGCTAAAACCAATAATTGTTTTTTCATTGTTGTGTATGATATGATTTATGCGAAATTCGACAAGCAAGTGCAAATTTACATCATTTATTCGTAAAAGTACCCGCATGGCGTTTAAAATTCCAATGATGTAAAAAATGCTTCCAACGCTGAAGCGAGATTCAAATATTATTGTTACTTTTGCCAACAAATAACAAACATAAAAATGAAGAGGACCCTTCTGTCAGCTTGCGCATGAGCCATGGTGGCAGCGTTGTCCTTGACTACAAAATATCAATAAAACGAATTATTAAGGAAATACAGGTTTAACACGCCAAAGAGTTATAACGACATTATGAAGATCGGATTGTTTATTCCTTGTTACGTCGACGCATTGTATCCTGAAGTGGGAGTGGCCACCTACAAGCTGCTGACAAGCCTCGGGCTCGACGTTACCTACCCTCTCAAGCAAACTTGCTGCGGACAGCCCATGGCGAACGCCGGCTTTGAAAAGATGGCCACCGACATTGTGCGCCACTTCGACGACCTCTTCCGAGAGTTCGACTATGTGGTTGCGCCGTCGGCATCGTGTGCGGCCTTTGTGAAGCTATATCATCCCCGACTTGCCAAGGGCAATCACGAATGCCTCACGTCGAAGAAGATCATGGACGTGGTGGAGTTTCTGCACGACGTAGTGAAACCAACAAGCCTCAAGGCTCACTTCCCCCACATCGTTAGCGTGCATAACTCGTGTCACGGCGTACGCGAGCTGCATCTGTCGTCGCCTTCAGAAAGACAGGAGCCTCAGTTCAACAAGATCATCGACCTCCTCAAACTCGTGGACGGCATCACCATTCGGGAGCCGGAGAGAAAAGACGAGTGTTGCGGATTCGGCGGAATGTTCTCCATAGAAGAGCCCGACGTATCGAAACGCATGGGAGAGGACAAGATTGAACGTCACATGGCTACGGGAGCCGAATACATCACCGGTCCCGACTCGTCGTGCCTCATGCACATGCAGGGCATTGCAAAGAAGGAGAACAAACCTATAAAATTCATACACGTGGTAGAGATATTGGCAGCAGGACTATGAGCACACTACATTCAGAAGCGGCGCGACGCTTCAACGATAACAGGGAAAAGACCACTTGGCACGACGCCACCTTCTGGTCGTTAAGGCAAAAGCGCGACAACATGGCGTCGGGGTTGCCCGAATGGGAGGAACTGCGCGAACACGCCAGCCAGATAAAGCAGCACACCATTACCCACTTGGCCGACTATCTGGAGGAGTTTAGCGCGCAGCTGGAGAGCCGTGGCGTCATTGTGCATTGGGCTAAGGACGCCAATGACTTTAACAACATCGTGCTCGACATTCTGCAGAGTCATGGCGTGAGGAAGATGGTTAAGAGCAAGTCGATGCTTACTGAGGAATGTGCCATGAACCCGTTTCTTGAGAGGCACGGCATCGACGTCGTGGAGACCGACCTTGGCGAACGCATCCTGCAACTGCTCCATCAGAAGCCGAGCCATATCGTTATGCCTGCCATACACCTCAAGAGGGAAGAGGTGGGGCGGATGTTTGAGGAGAAAGGCATCAGTACGGAGAAAGGCAATGATGATCCCACCTACCTTACACAATGTGCGCGCAAGCATCTGCGCAACCAGTTTATGGAAGCGGGAGCGGGAATGACTGGATGCAATTTCGGTGTGGCCAAGACTGGCGACATCGTGGTTTGCACCAACGAGGGCAACGCCGATATGTCGACATCAATGCCCAAGCTGCATCTCGTGGCAATGGGAATAGAGAAGATTGTGCCCGACTATAAGTCGCTCGCCGTATTCCAACGACTGCTCTGTCGCTCCGCTACAGGCCAGCCCACCACAGCTTACACATCCCACTTCCGCCAGGCAAGACCGGGAGCGGAGATGCACGTCATCCTCGTGGACAACGGGCGAAGCGACATCCTCGCCAACGACGAGCATTGGGAAACGCTGAAGTGCATTCGCTGCGGAGCCTGCATGAACACGTGCCCCGTATATCGCCGATCAGGGGGTTACTCTTACACCTACTTCATCCCAGGGCCTATCGGCATCAACCTTGGCATGCTCCACGATGCGTCGCGCTATAACGACAACGTAAGTGCTTGCACGCTCTGCCTCTCGTGCGACAATGTGTGCCCGGCTAAGGTCAATCCGGGTTCGCAGGTTTATATGTGGAGACAGAAGCTCGACTCGCTGCATAAGGCCAACACAATGAAGAAGTGCATGTCGAAGGGAATGGAAGAGCTTTTCGATCATCCCCAGCTCTATTCTTCAGCCCTGCGTCTGGCTCCTCTTGCCAACCTCATACCCGAAGGCCTTACGCACATCCGCACCCTCAATCCGTGGGGCGTGGCACACGCAATGCCTAATTTTGCGAAGGAATCGTTCCAGACAATGTGGAAGAAAGGAAAACTGAAAGAACAATGACATACAAAGACGAACTATTGGAGAAGTTGAGACGCAACACGCGCAAACAATATCCGATGCCCGATACACCCATAAACGGCATATCATACGACGACACGCTAAGGCAGTTTGTGGAGATGAGCAAGTCGGTGGGCAGCAACGTGGTGATGGCTAAGCCGGGCGAAAACCTCGACGACATTGTGAGAAACGCCTATCCGGAAGCAAAGACCATTGCCTCTAACATCGCAGAACTAACCATCTCCACCATCAATCCCGACACCGTGGCCGAGGCCAAGGACCTTAACGGCATCGATGTAGGAGTGGTGTGCGGCCAGATTGGAGTGGCGGAAAACGGTTGCGTATGGATTCCGCAGGACATGAAGGAGAAAGCAGTGTGCTTCATTAGCGAATATCTGGTCCTCGTTCTCCCGAAGAGCGGCATCGTGAACAACATGCACGAGGCATACGACCGCATCCGCATGCCCAAGACCGGGCTCGGCACATTCATCTCAGGACCCTCAAAGACGGCCGACATCGAGCAGGCGCTGGTAATGGGAGCGCAGGCAGCACGCGGCGTAACCGTTGTAATAAGGGAAGAATAATGAGGGCGTAAGCCTATTTGTTAGGCTCTCCAAATATAGGAATCTCCGTATTTGTTGCACCTTATCCGTGGGGGGGTGATATTGTTAAAATTAGAAAACAGAAGCAATGAAAAAGATAATAACGATTGTTGTGGCGATTATCGCCCTGTTTGGGTTTAGCGGATGCCATGAGCGTCTTAACTATGTAAATAATTACTTCCAACGTCAAAGCGTGATTGAGGAGTTGAGCAATGACCTTGAAGGACAATATAGCCATATGTTCATTCCCGTGATCTATAATGCATCGAATGAGCAGTTGGATTATAAGAGTTTATGGAAGGGTGAATTCTCAGAACATGGTTTTCCTATCATCCACTACACTTTTGGAGGGTACGAAAATCGGACTGTCATCTTACAGCAAGTCCCCGTCAGCTGGATAAGCTTTATCATCAAGGATCTTCATTTGGCTGAAGCGGTCAAGCAATTGCCCGATTATGACATTTCGATTCCTTATTCCTTTGTAAGTTCTGGCGAAAAAACTGAAGAAGCGAGCAATATGGGTAGAATCATATATGGCGATAGCAGCCTACCGGTGACATTGAACTATGGCGGAGAGCAGCACCTTGTGCTTTTCAACTTCAAATGTCAATCGGTATCAACATTTGATGCTGACACGCGTCCTATCACACCAGGAAGAATTCAGTTGGAACTCGAATCTATCATTGTTGACAATGTAATCGTCCAAAAAATCGATGGCTATTCTGGAGAAGAGTTCTTGCTTAGTATTATTAACGAAACGAATATTGTTACGAGATAAACGACACCCGCCACGCTCATTTCAAGAAAATCACATGCTACATCGGTTTACAATCCAAGGTTAGCAGGGTAAGCAACAAATCAGCAACAGGTTTTGGAAGCAACAACAGCGGCTATCACTCACGAAGAGAGTTGATAGCCGCTGTTGTTGTATCAATGCTATGCACCCACAGCCATGCTCATCATGTATCTTTGTTAGTGCACCCTCCGAGATAAAAGTCCTGATAATGACGAATGGGCTCTTTTTTGAAAACAAAAAAGGAATTGTTTGGTTGTGTGGAAGACTATTTGTAATTTTGGGTGTTTGATCAAACGAAGAGTTTAGCTACGAAATATTAAACCTATGCAATATCCTCTTATCTCAGAATACATGGCGACCATCCGCGATGCCCACGACAACTTGGAGCAACTGAGCCATTTGGAACCCGTGATGGACAAGTATGGTGAGCCGTATCGTAGCGGTGGCGCGTTTGCCGTTGTGTTTAAGATGCAAGACAAGCAGACGGGGAAGTGCTATGCCCTGAAATGCTTCACCGAGGAGCAGGAGGGCCGTGCGGAGGCCTACGGTCAGATTGCCGAGGAACTGGAGTTTGTCGACTCGCCGTATGTTACATCCGTGAAGTATTTGGAGAACGAGCTGTTTGTGGACAGCAGTTGCGACGACGACGAGTTTCCCGTGTTGCTGATGGACTGGGTGGAGGGCGACACCATGGAGGCGTACATTGCCGCCCACCACGGGGACAGCCATGCCATGTCGATGCTCTGCTACCGTTTCTGCAAATTGGCGGCATGGCTCCGCTCGCAACCGTTCGCCCATGGCGACATCAAGCCCGACAATATAATGGTGCGCCCCGACGGTACGCTAACGCTGGTCGACTACGACGGCATGTTTGTGCCAGCGATGAAAGGTCAGAAGTCGCCGACTATCGGCACCAAGGACTTTTCGCATCCACTTCGCACCATCGACGACTTCGACGAAACCATCGACGATTTCGCCTTGGCTTCCATCGCCCTCTCGCTAAAAGCCATCTCCCTTGATGCGTCGCTGCTTGAGCAATATGGCGCGCCCGACCGCCTCCTCTTCTCTGCCACCGACTATCTCAACTTGAGCACGAGCAAGGCCTTCTCCGCCCTCCAAGGCTTGTTAGCCAACGAGGAGATGCAAACCCTCCTGTCGATGTTTCTGTTGGCCAACGCCAAAAAGGACCTGTCCATGTGCTCCTTCCGACTGTTCAGCGTACAAAAACCGAAGGAAGAGGAAGTGTGGAGCACAGAAGTGACGGATGAAGATCTTGAGAATGCCGTAGAGGACGAGCTTGGCGTGAAATATAGCAAGGATTGGAAACGATTGCTTAGGGCGCCAGAAGAATTGAAAGGAGAGTACACTATCAGAGAAGGGGTGAAAGCAATTGGAGACTGGGCTTTTCAATATTGTCACAATCTTA
Source organism: Hallella sp. (assembly GCF_037460745.1). Classification (NCBI taxonomy): domain Bacteria; kingdom Pseudomonadati; phylum Bacteroidota; class Bacteroidia; order Bacteroidales; family Prevotellaceae; genus Hallella; species Hallella sp. The sequence goes on from NZ_JAXVAE010000064.1 coordinate 17,226, forward strand.
AAGGTGTTAGCATACCCAATAGTGTGACAAGTATTGGATATGATACTTTTTCAATATGTATTTAGAGCCTTATAACTAACCATAACTTACTATGACTAACTA
>NZ_JAXVAE010000065.1:0-33751 GCF_037460745.1 Hallella sp.
TGCAAAAGAGCGCAATGAGAAGTAATGTAAAGTCTTTTTTGCTCTTTGCCATTTTTTATTTCTTTTACTTTGGTTATAGATGATTTCCGATAAGCAAAGATAAGGTTCAATACATTAAAAAACGTTTATAAACTCCAATATTTACGCATTATTAACAATAAAAATCGAACAGGCGGATTCCAGAAGCAAGTGCAAAGTTAATAGGAATATCCTAAAACCACTTCTGAAGGTGTTAAGAAATCAATCTTTTAGTACATCCCACCTAAGTTGCGCAGGAATGGGAAAACGCTCAACAAACTACATTGAAATCTACACTGTTTTTTGAAACCATCTCGCCTTCGGTTGCAAATACGCGATTCTCAGCAATTTTTCATAAGCGTCTAACAATCAGCCTATTATAAAAAACCGCGTTCAATAGCTCTTCCATTTTTAACGCTCCACATGATAAAACATGCCTAACCGAGCCACGAAACATGCCCGACGGCAATGCGAAACATGGTCTTTCGCATCTCGAAACATGCCTAACCGAGGTGCGGAAGATGGTCTATCGCAAACGCGAAAGTTAAAATCGCCATTCTGAGTGCATCAAAATGGAAGATTCGCTCTCTGGTTCACACGAAATCGCGCGCATACTTTTTGACCAAAAGTTCCAACAAATCGTTTCTCGCCACATCGGCAACGACACGTCAGCCGACTTATCGGCGCAACTTATCGCGGAAACTGTTGCTCTTGCTGAGATAAGTCATCAGCAAAAGCACACTGGCAAACGCCACGCCAAGCGACACCAGATAGGCCACGCCAGCAAACGAGTCGTAGAGGCCATGGAGCAAAGCGGGAAGGGCGAGCGCCAAGGCGTAGAGCGACTTGCGATAGCGCGGATAGAGATGGGCGAAGCCTACGAAGTAACCACAAATGCCACACCACAGGGCATGGAGAAACGGCAACGAGGTGAGGCGGGCTACGTTGAGGAAGAAAGCCGTGGTGTAATCGGCCTGCACGTTGACGGTGGTTTGATACTCCACTCCTTCGAACACACCAAAGGCGATGCCCGACATCAGGCCGTAATAAACCAACGTTTGTGGCAACAACGGTTCGCGGGCACGGCGAATGAGAAACAGCAGGGGCACCATCTTCACAAACTCCTCAGTGAGGCCCACGCCGAGCACATAGCCCACAATGTTGAGCGGGAAGGCCAGTTGGGTGAAGAAATAAAAGAAATTGAGATGGCTGAGCCCCGAGAAAATGATGAATACGGCTATCTGGGTGAGGAAGAACACGCTCACCGTGGTCTTGACATTGACTTGTCGACTGCGGAAAAAGACATAAAAAAACAATCCCCAGACAACGGCGAAATAGAGCGAGATGGCATAGAATACCAGCAAGCCGCCAATGGGAAGGAGCATGAGCACCGAGAGCGACAGGCCCACAACGGCCAAGATCAACAGGCGCTTGTCGTCGAGCCAGTGGTGGCGCGCCATATCGTCGCGGGGAAAGATAAACTCAGAGCCAATGGCACGCAACTGTTCGCCCAACGATCCCTTATGGCTCACTTGAGGATGGTAACCGCGCGCCTTGAGCAGTTCCATTACGGTGGCCTCACGGCCTGTAACGGCGTCGCGCGCCTTGTCGTGGGCCAGCAAGATTCCCTGCTCCACATAGCCGGCAACCACCGACTCGTCGTAGGGGCCATACTCGTGTGAGTTTCTGATGACGTAAATCATTTCATAAAAATATTTAATCGGTGCAACATTCCACAAGCCCAATCGTTTTATCTATAACGAATCAACTGAGAAAGCGTACAATTATGTGGAAAAACATTCTGAAAGGCTCTGCCATCGTAGCGGTACTGATCACCATTTTAACCGCCGTGGGCATCATCACCGTCAATCGCGACCTGAAGAAATCGCTCGGCCAACCGTTTGAGGACGAGGATGTGATGTAGGGATCAACGATAAAACACAAGCCAGTTGGTGGCATGCGAACGGCCGTTGGTTGCCAAGCGCAACAACGATCCAGTATTGTCGTGGGCAAAAGCCTTGCCCGAATCGAGGTAGAGCGCCTCGTCTACGTCGTGGGCAAGAAGGTAAAGCACAAAGTCGAAGAAGCGCATCTTGCCCCGGCTCTCAACGACCGACAATTGCCCGTGGCGCTTACACAACGCCCGAAACACCTGGGTGGCGGCAATGTTGCAATGCACACGTTCGCCCCGATGGATAAAGAGCACCTGCGAGAAGGCGGCTCCCTGATGGTCGGCGGCTCCGGCCATCGACACCTTAGCATCGTGTTGCACAAACCGCCAACCCTCTTTCTCCCAAACAAATGCGCCCGTGATGTCGGCGCAAGCATGGCCTTGGTAATAGGTACCGCCGCTCACGTGGTCGCCGGCAATATTCTGATGGCTGAAATTCTCACCCTCATACACCGTTCCGGTGAAGGCCGCCTCAGCAGCGAGGATGATCTCTGGGTCGTCTTCCGAAGGTGCTGTGGCACACACCAAGTCGATACGCGAGAAGTGGGGGGTGTACACCACCACCTTGTCGAGCGTATCGATGTCGAGCACACCACTTTGCGGTGTCAGCGGTGTAGCCCTGGGGTACTGCTGCCGAAGTGTTACGCCGCCAATTTCCTCATCGCCATCCCAAGGCGCCATCAGGTCGGGCACAAACTGCCCACAGGCCAAAGCAGCCACTGCGCCGAGCAACAGGAGAAGCATCAAGTTGCGTTTTCTCACAACCAACCCCTCCCTTTGCCTGGGGCGAAACGCGCCCCGTTCTGTTCTGCGCAGTGGCCCATGGCATTGCTTACTCCGTCAACACGCATCATCGCTTAACTGTGCTTGCGAGAGAAAATGCTCATGTTCTCTGAAGCCTTGAAAACGATCTTCTCGCGGGCCTCAATGGTGATTTTCTCGCCTGTCTGAGGGTTGAAACCCTGACGCTCAGCCACTTGCTTCACGGAGAAACGGCCAAAATCGGGAATGGCCAACTCACGGTCGCCCTCGGTGAGGTTGTCGGCGATGGCGCCCAACACGGCATTGACATACTTGGCAGCGTCGCTCTTGGAGAGCTCGGCACGCTCTGCTACTGCAGCAATAAGTTGTGTTCTGTTCATTTCGTTTAATATTTTAAGTAGGGGGAATCCAGCAGGTGCCCCGATGATGATTGCATGACGTGGGCTACGCCCATTGCCAACGGGCTGATGGGCCTCACGCCGAAGGGTCGAAGCCGAAGACGCTTAGATGTTCTCGATGTCTTCGCTCGTGGTCTCCAGGATGGCTGCGGCAATGCCATCGGCACTCTGCACGATGCAGCACAACGGATTCAGCGTGCGCGCCGTGTCGTAACAGCGCTGGTCCTCGTAGGAGTTCATGTTGATTCCCCACGCTCCCATGTGCCAACGAATGGCCAACATCTCATCATCTTGGAGTTCCAAACCGCTCAAGAGCAACATGATGACCGACTTCTCGCCGTGGCCCATCGGAAACTTCTTGTAGTTGACGCTGTAGCCTTCGGTATCCTCCCACTGTCCAAGCTTGTTCTTACGCTTCTTCACCGTGCGCTTGTAGATGTCGGTCTTGCACACATCGTGAAGCAGGGTGGCGAGGATAACACTCTCGCGCTTCACCTGATTGGCCGACGCAGGGTCGAGGGTCTTCAAGCCTTCCCACACCATCAGACCTGCCTTACACACGTTCAGGCTGTGCAGGCAGAGACCTCCAGCCACATTAAGATGGTGGCCGGCTGACGCGGGAGCCTCGAAAAAGCCGTCCTTCTCAAGGTCTTCGATCACATATTCGATGCCTTCGCGCTTGGTGGAGCGAAGGAGTTCAACAAACTCTTCTTGGTTTTTCTTGCAGTCGATATTCATGTCATTTGTCGTTTCGAACAACTGCCCATACTGTAGGAGAAGTCTAACTTCACCTTATTTATATATACGGGTTCAGCTGATTTGGTTTGGCAAAGTTACCATTTAATTATGGCACAAACGAAGATTACGGCTAAAAAATTCGACGAATAGGCACAAATCGACCTTCAACGCCCAACAAACATCAACACCTCACGCTCCAACCGCGACCACACGCCTTACACCATCGCCCATAGGGAACATACGCGTCAACGCAATGTTAATTAGTTATAAAACGCAAAGAAAAATCCTTTCCCAATAGACCTATTACCTAAATATTTAGTAATTTTGCAGCCGATTTAGTCCGTGGAGGCATGAAAAAGCAATGGCTGATGCTACCATTCGCCTTGCGGAAAAACCCGTTTAAATAATTAAAATGTACGCAATTGTAGAAATTAACGGTCAGCAGTTCAAGGTCGAGGAGGGCAAGAAGCTCTTCGTTCACCACATGAAGGACACCGAGGCCGGCCAGACTGTTGAATTCGACAAGGTGCTGCTCGTTGACAAGGACGGAGCAGTGACTGTCGGCGCACCTGCCGTTGAGGGTGCAAAAGTAGTAGTAGAAGTTGTGAACCCGCTCGTGAAGGGCGACAAGGTGATTGTCTTCAAGATGAAGCGCCGCAAGGACTATCGCAAGAAGAACGGTCATCGTGCACAGTTCACCGAAGTTGAAGTTAAACAAGTAATCGCTTAAATCAGGAGGTTTTCATCATGGCACATAAGAAAGGTCAAACCAGTTCTAAGAACGGCCGCGAGTCTCATGCACAACGATTAGGCGTGAAGATCTGGGGTGGTCAGCAGATCACTGCAGGTAACATCATCGTGCGCCAGCGCGGTAACAAGCACTTCCCGGGCGAGAACGTCGGCCAGGGTAAGGACGACACTCTGTTCGCTCTTGCCGATGGCGTGGTGTATTTCCACAAGGGTAAGCGCGATAAGAGCACTGTTAGCGTGCTCTCGCCCGAGGCTTATGCTGAGAAGTTGAAGCAAGCCTAAGCTTAACACAAAAATCAACTTATTCCAAACAAACATAGAAGCCTGGTCCATGCGGATCAGGCTTCGCTCGTTTTTTACAAAAATCCTTGGTCGTTAAGCATTTATTTAGTACTTTTGCCAAATATAAGAACACACAAATCAAACACATAGCGATATGCTTACACTTAAACTCATCAGTGAGGAAACGGAAAGAGTCATCAAAGGACTGGAGAAGAAACAATTCAAAGGTGCCAGAGAGGCTGTAGAGAAGGTATTGGAATACAACAAGGTGCGCCGCGAGAGCCAGCAAAAGCTCGACAGCAACAAGGCTGAGCAAAACCAGCTCGCCAAGAAGATTGGCGCACTGATGAAAGAGGGTAAGAAGGACGAGGCCAACGATATCAAGACGAAAGTGGCCGAGCTGAAAGCTGCCGACAAGGCACTGCAAGAAATCATGGACAAGGCTAACGCCGACATGACCAACGTTCTGCTCGACATACCTAACATACCTAACGACGATGTGCCTGAGGGCAAGGACGCCAGCAGCAACGTCGTGATCAAGGAGGATCTCACACACATGCCCAATCCGGAGGATGAGGTGCTCTGCCACTGGGACCTGCTGAAGAAATTCAACCTGGTCGACTTCGACCTCGGTGTGAAGATCACGGGCGCCGGATTCCCTGTGTACATCGGCAAGATGGCACGCTTCCAGCGCGCGCTCGAAGCATTCTTCCTCGATGAGGCACGCAAGGCCGGATACACCGAGATTCAGCCTCCATACGTGGTCAATCAGGCCTCGGGCCTGGGAACAGGACAGCTGCCCGACAAAGAGGGACAGATGTATCACGCCAACCTCGACGACCTGTACCTCATCCCCACAGCCGAGGTGCCGGTAACAAACCTCTTCCGCGACGAGATTATCGAGGAGAGCCAGTTGCCTATCAAGTGCTGCGCCTACTCGGCTTGCTTCCGTCGTGAGGCAGGAAGCTACGGCAAGGACGTGAGAGGCCTGAACCGCCTCCACCAGTTCGACAAGGTGGAGATCGTGCGCATCGATACGCCCGAACATTCGTATGAGTCGTACAAGGAGATGCTCGACCACGTGGAGAACCTTCTCATCAAGTTGGAATTGCCTTACCATATCCTTCGTCTCTGCGGAGGCGACATGAGCTTCACGTCGTCTATCTGCCACGACTTTGAGACTTACAGCGCCGCTCAGAAGCGCTGGTTGGAAGTATCATCGGTATCAAACTTCGAGAGCTACCAGGCCAATCGCCTGCACTGCCGCTATCGCCGTGCCGACAACAAGAAGATCGAACTGTGCCATACGCTCAATGGATCGGCATTGGCACTGCCGCGCATCGTAGCCACAATCATCGAAAACAACCAAACACCGGAGGGAATCCGCGTGCCAAAGGTGCTCGTTCCCTACTGTGGCTTCGACATGCTCGACGACAAAGCTTGCGAGTAACAGATCGTGAAGTGGCAAGCTTTTCCGATTACGCGGGGAGGCTTGCCACTTTTTCCATCACACCTTAACTAATACCCACATGAACAAAATCATCAAGAAAGACCAATTCTCCGAGAAAGTCTTTTGCCTCGAAGTGGAGGCTCCCTTGATTGCCCACAGCTGCAAAGCAGGACAATTCATCATCCTACGCGTCGACAAACACAGCGAGCGTGTGCCCTACACCATCGCAAAGGCCGACGATGAAAAGGGAACACTGACCCTCGTCGTACAAGAGGTGGGTCTCTCCTCAACCAAACTGTGCAACCTCAACGAGGGCGACTATGTGCAAGACATTGTCGGTCCGTTGGGTAATGCGTCAGAAATCAAGAAGTTTGGAACAGTGGTTTGCGCCGGAGGTGGCATCGGTATCGCTGCCATCCTGCCCATCCTTACAGCGCTTCACGACGCTGGTAACAGGGTAATTTCCGTGCTGGCAGGACGCACTAAGAACCTCATCATCATGGAGGACGACGTGAGAAAAGGATCTGACGAGGTGATTATCATGACCGACGACGGATCGTACGGCGAGAAGGGCGTGGTAACAGCTGGCGTGGAGAAGGTTATCCAAAGCGAGCATGTGGACCGCATCATGGCTATCGGACCACCGGTGATGATGAAGTTCACATCGCTCTTGGCTAAGAAATACAACATTCCCAACTATGTATCGCTCAACACCATCATGGTGGATGGCACGGGCATGTGTGGAGCTTGCCGCCTGACAATTGGCGGAAAGACCAAGTTCGTGTGCATCGACGGTCCCGAGTTCGACGGCGATTTGGTCAACTGGGACGAGATGTTCAAACGCATGGGAACATTCAAGAATGTGGAGCGTAAGGAAATGGAGCACTATGAGGAGCACGTCTACCCCACTCCACAACCTGGGCAAGACGTTAAGGCCTGCGCAACAGAGGCTCAATCGACCGACGCAAAGGCTGAGAGCAACGCCGAGGACGACTTAACCGACCGCAACGCTCCTTGGCGCGCCGAGCTCCGCAAGGCCATGAACGCCAAAGAGCGAAAGGCCATCGAGCGCGTCGTAATGCCCGAACTCAACCCCGAGTATCGTGCCAAGACTCGCTTGGAGGAGGTCAACAAGGGCTTGACAAAGGAAATGGCTGTGCGCGAGGCGCATCGCTGCCTCGACTGTGCCAAGCCTGCCTGCGTGGAGGGTTGCCCCGTCAACATCAACATTCCGGCATTCATCAAGAATATTGAGCGCGAGCATTTCCTCGACGCCGCCAAGGTATTGAAGCAAACATCAGCGCTGCCCGCAGTGTGTGGACGTGTATGCCCACAGGAGAAACAGTGCGAAAGCCGATGCATCCACTTGAAGATGAACGAGCCGGCTGTGGCCATCGGATACCTGGAGCGCTTCGCTGCCGACTACGAGCGTGAGAGCGGACAGGTAGCGCTGCCACATATCGAACCCTCTAACGGCATCAAGGTCGCCGTAGTGGGTTCCGGACCTTCGGGCCTGAGCTTCGCAGGCGACATGGTGAAGAAGGGATTCGAAGTGTATGTCTTTGAGGCCCTGCATGAGATTGGCGGCGTATTGAAATACGGTATCCCTGAGTTTAGATTGCCTAACAGCATCGTCGACGTGGAAATAGACAACCTTAGAAAGGCTGGTGTGCATTTCCAAACCGACACGATCATAGGCAAGACCATCTCCGTCAAGGAGTTGGAAGAGAAGGGATTCAAGGGTATCTTCGTCGGTTCGGGTGCTGGATTGCCCAACTTCATGGACATTCCTGGCGAGAACCTCATCAATATCATGTCGTCAAACGAGTATCTGACACGTGTCAACCTCATGGACGCAGCCAACCCCAAGACCGACACTCCGGTCATTCTGGGCAAGAAGGTCATCGTGGTGGGTGGCGGAAACACCGCCATGGACTCATGCCGCACGGCCAAGCGCCTTGGCGCTGACGTTACATTGGTGTATCGTCGTTCAGAGGCTGAGATGCCTGCGCGACTGGAGGAGGTGAAGCACGCCAAGGAGGAAGGCGTCAACTTCCTGACGCTCCACAACCCCAAGGAGTATCTGGCCGACGAGGATGGACGTGTGAAGGCTGCCGTGCTCGACGTGATGAAGTTGGGCGAGCCCGACGCTTCTGGCAGAAGACGTCCTGAGTCGACGGGCGAGACCGTCACCATGGAGTGCGATCAGGTCATCGTGGCCGTGGGTGTTTCACCCAACCCGCTGGTGCCCAACTCCATCGAGGGATTGGAGCTCGGACGCAAGAACACCATCGCGGTGAACGAGCAGATGCAATCGTCAAGAAGCGACATCTATGCTGGCGGCGACATCGTACGCGGTGGAGCAACGGTTATCCTGGCCATGGGCGACGGTCGAAGGGCCGCTACCAACATGGCAGAGCAACTGCTAAAAGGATAAGCAAAGGCTCTATTCTTAAAGAAATAGTCATCCAAGGGGATGCGACTCATCACCAACTTGTTAGCAAGGGAAGTATCATGGGGTCGCATCCTCTTATCTTTGAAATGCACATTCAATATAAACAATTCCAAATCGGACGTTAGGTTTCAGCGCTTGCTCATGCTTATTTCGGACGGGTTCAGGCGGCTACGTTGAAGGCAAAGGGGTCTTTGGCGAAACGCAGACAGAACTATAAGACTGGAAGAAACAGAGAGAGACGCATGGGCAAACAAGAATCGGTCAATCCAACCGTATGTCTCGACCTAATCGTCGATGGGAAACAACAGAGGTCTTACTTTCAAAAACAGGGATGTCCAAGCAATGGACGTTCCATCATAGGTTGTTATATGTCAGGACTTTACACCATTCTTCTTTTATTCTGCAGCAACATCTTCATGACGCTTGCGTGGTATGGGCATCTCCGTTTGCAACAAACGGGCGTGGCATCCCATTGGCCTCTTATTGGGGTTATTGTCTTCTCGTGGTTGATTGCGTTCTTCGAGTACTGTTGCCAGGTGCCCGCCAACCGCATTGGTTACGAGGGTAACGGAGGCCCTTACTCACTGGTGCAACTGAAGGTGATACAGGAATGCATCTCGCTCATTGTGTTTGCGGTCATCGCCAACATGCTTTTTCAAGGCCAAGGACTGCATTGGAACCACATCGCAGCATTCGTTTGCCTCATCGCAGCCGTGTATTTCGTGTTCCTATAAGCCTGTCATCCTACCCACCGAGCTACCACATACATAGCAGCAAGGGGACTGTTGCCATCTCACCGACACACATTGCGTGTTCCAACCCAACCGTTATCCCACCAGTCAAACCATCTGATATGAAGTCGCAAATTGGTTATCACATTCTCGCAACCGTAATTGTGCTCATTTGGGGTGTCACGTTTGTTAACTCCAAACAACTGCTAATGGCGGGCATGCAGGCTCATGAGATATTCACCTTACGCTTTCTCATTGCTTACATTTGCATTTGGACGATATCGCCCAGACGCCTTTGGGCAGACAGTTGGCGCGATGAACTACGCATGATACTGCTCGGATTGACAGGCGGTTCGGTGTATTTCGTCACCGAGAACATCGCTGTCGCCATCGACTATGTTACCAACGTGGCGTTCATTGTCTGCGCGGCCCCACTTCTAACGACCATCATCGCCCTCATCTTCATACACGATGTGAAAGCCACCAGGCGACTGATCATTGGATCGGTGCTGGCCACCTTCGGCGTGGGATTGGTGGTATTCAATGGCCATTTCGTACTACAGCTCAACCCATTGGGCGATGCTTTGGCAATAAGCGCAGCCTTATGCTGGGCCATTTACAGCATTCTCCTGCGAGATGTAACGCATTACAGCGCCACGTTTGTTACGCGCAAGGTGTTCTTCTATGGCGTTGTCACCGTGCTGCCCATCTACTTTTTCCGTCCTTGGACGTTCCCATTGGAAGATTTGGCTAAACCTATCGTAGCAGGAAATCTGATCTTTCTTAGCATCATAGCCAGCTTCGGCTGCTTTGCCCTGTGGAGTTTGACCAGCAAAAAGTTGGGCGCCCTCAAGGCGAGCAACTACATCTATCTCAATCCCATCAGCACATCCATAGCCAGTGCGCTTGTGTTAGACGAGCCCATGACATGCATGGCAGCAATGGGATGCGCATGTATCCTCCTCGGAGTGTACTGCGCCAACAGCAAGAAAAAGAAGCAATAAAACGATGTAATGTCCCAACAAAAACAAGGACACCTACATTCCCAAAGACGCTATCCTACACCTACATGCCTGGGTGAGGTCAAAACGGAGCTACGACTACAGACCCGTTCATACCGTTATGCGCTGTCAATACACAACCTATCGGCCCTAAACAGGTTAGGAGACAAGCGTTGCCCTACAGAAGGAACATAGAAAAGCGTTTTGGCATAGACCCAAATGGTTATTCAAGAAGCCATATTTATAAAACAAAAACGAATATGCCTGCAACTCAAATACTTTGAAGTTGCAGACATATTCGTATAAGTTCAATCGAAGGAAGCACACGAATGCCCGAAGGAAGCACACGAATGCCCGAAGGACGCAACCGAGTGTCCCGAAGGAAACAGCCGAATAACGTTGCAATAACGCAGACATCCGCAAGCGCAACAACGATCCTACGCTTCATCGACCAATCACCATTCAAGCTATAGGCCGTAATCAACGAGCCTCACCTGTCAGTTAGATTGGAATTACTGTTGGTTCATATTGGCCTGTTCCAAGCCAGCTTTCTTCGTACCATCTGACAGGAGAAGCGTCAGGGATGTGGCCACAGCCAATAGGCTTATCACCGCAAACACAACCATTGGGATGGTATAATCTACATGCAGCGACGACAATCCGTCATCTGATCTCACCGTATGGCGATCTACGATTCCACCAATCCACACAGGCACAAGCATCAATCCGATATTCTGAACGAAATAGATGATGCTGTAAGCCGTACCCAATTGCGCCAAAGGAACAAGCTTAGGAACCGACGGCCAAAAGGCTGAGGGAACCAAAGAGAAGGCTATTCCCACAAACAACATGATGACCAGCGCATACGCCGCACTGTGCGACAATGGAAAAGCCAACAGCAAATCGGCCACCAAGAGCAACACACTGCCCCCCAACATCAGTCGGGCGCCGTGGCCATAACGGTCGTATAACGTACCGAAAAGCGGTGTAAGCACAATCGTTCCATAAGGAATGGCTGCAACCAACCAGCCTGCCGTGGTCTCAGCAACGCCAAACGTGTTGATCATAAGGTCGGTGGCAAACTTCATAAACGGACGAATGGAACTATAAAAGCTCACACACAATAAAGCCAAAAGCCAGAAACCCGGATTGCGAAGGATAACGCAAATGTCGCGAAGACGGAAGGAGTCCTCCTTTGTTTCAGACTTCGCATCAATCGATACCGCAGAACCAGTACTTCTGCCAGTGCGCCTTGCGGCCTGTTCTCGGTCGAAATGGCGATCGTAAAACGTATAAATCACGAAGAGCACAAAGCCGAACAGCAACACGCCAGTTCCAGCCAGCAACGACGCCGACAGTCCGAAGCCTTGGGCAATCAACGGAGAAAACGACAAGGCCGAAGCCGTTCCCAACCGCGCCATGGCCACCTGCAATCCCATAGCCGATGCCAATTCGTGACCGATAAACCACTTCGTAATGATCTTCGACACGGTAATGCCCGTTATGTCGCAGCCCATTCCAAAAAGGCCGAAGCCCAAAGAGGCCACCAACACCTGAGTCTTCAGGTGCCCAGGAATGAGTCCGAAGAGCGTGAAAGGGACGTCGATCTCCAGTAATGGACTAACCATCGTCAATGCGGCATAGTTGATAATAGCTCCCAAAAGCATCACTCCCGTAGCCAATAAGCCCGTAAAGCGAATGCCACACTTGTCGAGAATAACGCCTCCAAAGAACAACATCAACAAGAAGATGTTGAAGATAGAGTAACTACCCGCGTAAAATCCATACTCAGCGGCGCTCCACCCCATGCCGCCCTCATCCAGGGAAGCCTTCAAAGAGGTGGATATGGGCGACACAATGTCCCAAAAGACATAGCCCATAGCCATAACGACGGAAACGAGGACAAGCACTGTCCAACGTTTCCGTCGTTCGTTCATTTGCTTAAAACAAAGCATTATTGACAATCAACTTACTTGATATTAGGTTCCTCCAAGCCAATACCCTTACGCTTATCGATAACCTTCAGATAGAGGCCAATGAAGAAAGCGGCCACACCCAGCATGGCAAGCATGACCAAAGGCCATGTGTAGTTGAGCTGCGTAGGATCGGTAACGTTGGGGTTAGTCTTATCGAGCACCTTACCAATGAGCAGAGGGAACAGCCACAAACCGATGTTCTGAATCCAGAAAATCAATGCATAGGCCGAACCGATGATCTTCGGCTCCACCAACTTAGGCACCGAAGGCCACAGGGCTGCGGGCACCAGCGAGAACGAAGCACCCAGCACCAGAATGGTGACATAGGCCACAACGACACCGCCCAACTCACTGCCCTTGAATTGGGGCAGGATGAATGCGAAGGTGAGATGGCAGAAAATAAGCAACAGTGAACCCAGAACGAGCATGGTTGCAGCCTTACCCTTATGGTCGACATAGTTGCCAAGGATCGGCGTGATGCCCACAGCCAACAAGGGGAAGACGGCAAAGATAGACTCAGCCGACTGGCGCATGTAGCCCATATAGCAATAAACAACCAGCGCAACGACAGACGCCACAGTGAAGAGGACGCGGCGCACCTTGTCCTTTTGGAAGTTGCTGGCGAAAGCACCGGCAGCCACAATAATCATGATGACATACTGCACGATGGTGACAGATGAGGAAGCCCAGAAGCTATCCTCGGGAACCGCCGTGAAGGTGAGGTTACATTGAAGCATATTCACAGCGTATTTCTGGAAGGGGAAGATAGCGCTGTAATAAAGAACACAGAGCAAGCTAACCAACCAGAAGCCCTGTGAGCTGAGGATCTTGCCCAAGTCGCTAATCTTGAAGGGATCGTCCTTCTCCTCCTCCTCGTGCGTCTGAGAGTCGAGCTTCTTATCCATGAAGAAGTAAACGATGATCATGATCAGCGCGATACAAAGCAACACAACACCGAAAGCCACCGAGCGGCTCACATCGACGCTGCCTCCGAGCTTGGCGAAGAACGGCGAGAAGATCATGCAGGTGGCCACACCCAAACGGGCCAAAGCCATCTCTGATCCCATGGCCAAAGCCATCTCGCGGCCCTTGAACCACTTCACGATACCACGAGAGACGGTGATTCCCCCCATCTCCGTTCCGCAACCAAAGATCATAAATCCAATGGCAGCCACCTTGGCCGATGCGGGCATGCCCTCATAGAAAGGACTCACACCAAGCTCATCAAAGCCAGGAATATAGTTGAGATGAGCAGTAAACCAAGCTTCCATGCCACTGCCGATGAAACTCTCGCTGACAGCATAATACTTGATCAGCGCTCCAAACAACATCACTGCTCCAGAGAGCACAGCTGTGAAGCGCACGCCCATCTTGTCAAGAATGATACCGGCGAAGATGAGGAAGAACACAAACACATTGAGGAAGGTCTCCGAGCCCTGCATGGTTCCAAAGGCCGTAGAGTCCCAACCGCGCTGCGTGAGCATCAAGTCCTTGATGGGCGACAGGATATCCACAAAGATGTAGGCACAGAACATGGCCAGTGCCAAGAGCAACAAAGCCGTCCAGCGCATGGCAGCCGAGTCGCGAAGAGTTTTTCTTATTTCTTCAGTCATTGTAATAGATGTGTGATTTATGGGAATGAACGACACCATGACAAGGCCGCTGAAGGCACGCGTCATGGCATCATTGTTGATTCAAAAACTTAGTTATTTCTTCAACCAGCGGTCCAACCAGTTAAAATAGGTACGCTGCCAAAGTACGCCATTCTGCGGTTTCAGCACCCAGTGGTTCTCGTCGGGATAGATGAGGAGCTCAGCAGGTATGCCACGCATGCGTGCTGCGTTGAACGCACCGAAGCCCTGATTGGCATTGATGCGATAGTCCTTCTCGCCATGTATGCAGAGGATCGGCGTGTCCCACTTGTCCACGAAGCGGTGTGGGCTGTTCTCATAGGTGCGGCGAGCGGCCTCACTCTTATCCTTGTTCCAATAAGCGTCGTCGTACTCCCAGTTGCTGAACCAAGCCTCCTCTGTGTCAGTATACATCGACTCGAGGTTGAATGCGCCATCATGCGAGATGAAACACTTGAAGCGCTTGTCGTGATGGCCAGCCAGATAATAGACCGAGAAGCCACCAAAGCTGGCACCCACGGCACCCAGACGGTCGCGGTCAACGAACGGAAGGTTCGTTGCGGCGTCGTCGATAGCCGAGAGATAGTCGCGCATGCACTGTCCAGACCAGTCGCGGCTCACCTCCTCGTTCCAAGCCTTGCCAAATCCAGGCAGGCCACGGCGGTTAGGAGCCACCACCACATAACCCTTTGCGGCCATGATATAGAAGTTCCAACGGTATGACCAGAACTGCGAAACAGGGCTCTGCGGACCACCCTCACAGAACAGAAGGGTGGGATATTTCTTGTTGGCGTCGAAATGAGGAGGCAGCACAATCCACACCAACTCCTGCTTGCCATCGGTGGTCTTCACCCAACGCTGCTGCACGGTAGGCGTAGCCAGTTGGCTGAAGATGTGGCCGTTCTCATCGGTGATAGCCTTCACCTCAGCCTTCTTCTCCTTCTTGGCCAATGTGATGACATAGAGATCGTCGGCGTTCAGCATAGATTGGCGAGAGGCCAAGAGCTGCTTGTTGTTGAGCACAGCGAGCGAACCATAGTCGTTCCAACTATCATCGGTAACCTGCTTCACCACCCTATCGAGTCCAACCTGATAGATACGAACCGTAGCATGCCAGCAAGCGGTGAGGAAAATGCTCTTTGAATCGGGAGCCCAGCAATACTCGTTTACATCCGTCTCAAGGTTGTCGCTGTTTACCACATACGACTTCTTGCCCGTAGCCAACTCGTAGAGGCAGAGGCGCTTCAGGTCGCTCTCATATCCATCGTGCTCCATGCTCACCCACGTAAGGTACTTACCGTCGGGCGAGAACTGCGGGTTCTGGTCGTAGCCCACCTGCATATCGCCCTCCTGATGGTTCACCTTCTGGTTGCGCAGGCTCTTGGTTACATCCACCTCGGGAGCCTTGTAACCCTCGGGCTTGCAGAGATTGCGCGCCTTCTTCGTAGCAAGGTCATAGAGATAGATGTCGGAATCGGTAGAAGTGGCATACTTCACACCCTCCTTCTTGCGGCAGGTATAGGCAATCTGACGTGAGTCGACGCTCCATGCCAACTGCTCAATGCCACCAAACGGAGCCATCGGGCACTCGTAAGGTTCGCCATCGAGCATATCCTCGCCATCGCTCACCTTATCGCCATCGACCGTGGCCACAAAGGGATGGGGCATCGACTCTACGTAATGGTCCCAGTGGCGATAGTTGAGATCCGTCACCAGTCGGCCTGTGGCCTTGGGCAGATCGTCTGGGTTCTTCTGAATAGAGCCATGATAAGGGAGGCTCTTGATCAAGATGACCTTCTTACCATCGGGCGAGAAACTGAATCCCTCGATACCGATTTTAGAGTTGGTCAGCTTCACGCGACCCGTTCCATCGGGGTTCATTTTCCACAGTTGTCCCTCACGGAGGAAGGCAATCTTCGTGCCATTCTCTATCCAAGCGGGACTGCTCTCGCTCACCGCATCTGTGGTGAGGCTTGTGGGCTTCACGATGGTTTTACCCGGCTTAGCCGACTGTACGAAGAGCATGGTGTGGCCCTTGTTCTCCTTTACACTGTAGTAAGTGACCTGATAAGCCACTTGTTTCCCATCGGGCGAGGGTGCTGCTGCCCCCAGTCGTCCCATGGCCCAAAGCGCCTCAGGCGTCATCAGGTCTGAAGAGAGCTGAATGTTGTTTTTCTGAATCATGTTCTGAGCAACGGCTGCAGGGGCGCAGAAAAGAAGTGCGCCAAGTGCAAAAGCAATCAATTTGTTCATAGGTATTAGCGTTATGCGGCAGAAAGGCGTTGCCTTGGGGGCAATGCGCCTTCCTGCCGCAAGTTAAGGTTTATCGTTTACGATTATTGTCGCGTCCCTGCTGTTGCTGCATCTGTTGCTGCTGCATCTGCTGGAGCGCCTGCATACGAGCCGCCAATCCCTTCATTTTCTGTGGGTTCTTGGCGTTCTCCTTATAGCGTGCCTCAAGGATAGCGAGGAGCTTAGCGTCGTTGGTTGTGCGACGCAGCACCATCATGATGCCAGCCGAGAGAATCAACGTTACGAAGTAATAGAAGTTCAGGCCTGACGAATAGTCGTTGAAGATGAAGAAGAACATCAGCGGCATGAGGAACATCATCCATTGCATGACCTTCATCTGCTCAGCCTGCTGTCCCACCATCTGATCCTTCTGCATCTGCATGGTGATCCATGTGTAGAGCACCATGGCCACCGTGTAGAGCACACAAGTAAGGCTGAGGTGGTCGCCGATGAGCATCACGTTGGTGCTCCACTCCACGATCGGGTCGTAGGTAGAGAGGTCGCTCATCCAAAGGAACTTCTCGCCACGGAACTGTATGGCGTTAGGCACGAAGTTGAACATTGCCACCCAGATAGGCATCTGTATGAGCATGGGCAGACATCCCGACAGAGGGCTGACGCCATACTTGGCATATTCGGCCATCATGGCCTGCTGCTTCTGCATCTGGTCCTCAGGCTTGTTAAACTGCTTTGTGGCCTCGTCGAGTTTCGGTTTGAGCACACGCATCTTCGCCGAGCTCATATAGCTCTTCTTCACCATGGGGAAGGTGATGACCTTCAGCAAGATAGTGATGAGGATGAGCACGATACCCATGGGCAATCCCCAATCGGAGAGCCATGTGAAGACGGGCAATGTGAACCAACGGTTGATGTAACGGAAGAGCGGCCAACCGAGATACACGATGCGCTGCATGTCGAGCTCCTTACCGAAGGTGCTCTGCTTCTCCACCTGCTTAAGGATATAGAAGTCGTTGGGACCATAGTAGAACTCAAACTCCGACGGCTTGGCACCTGTGGGATCGAAGCTGGTGCGCACCTGCGCCTTAAGGTCCTTGAGGTAGCGCACGGGCTGATTCTCCTGGTCCTTCTTGTCGTAGAGTGTGCTCTCAAACTGTCCACCCTTCTGGAAATTATCCTTCGAGATCATGACAGCCGAGAAGAACTGGTTCTTGAAAGCGATCCAGTCGATTTCCTCTTCGGTTGTTTCCTTCTTGGTCTTGGCCTCACTGATATAATCGGTACCGCCCTCGCTCTCTTTCCAATCGAGGCGTGCGTAACGGTTCTCGAAGGTGAATCCACGTTCCTGCTCCTTCACCTTCTCGTGCCAATCCACACCGAGCGTTGTGGTGTTGGGGTCGAAGAGTCCGGCCATGCCAACGGTACGCAGGCTCACATGGAGCATGTAATCGCTACCCAGACGGTAGTTGATGATGAGCGACTTGCCCTGTCCGGCCTCAGCGGTGAGCGTTACGGTGCTGTCGGTGACTGCCGTGGGCTCAAAAAAGAGGTCGTCGGTGCTGATGTTCATCTCCTTGGCCACGAGCGTGTAGTTGAGGCTTTGGTCCTTACCGCTGAAGAGCGTCACGCCACCGAGGTCATCGCTCTTGCCGGTCTTGTCGGCAATGTTGTGACCCACATAGCGCCTGCTACCCTTCTCGTTCTTGATGTAAGCCTTTGTGACAGTGCCTCCCTTAGTAGAGAGGGTGACGGCCAACTTGGCGTTTTGCAACACCACGTCCTGCGCCTTGCCCGTGAGGGCCTTGTAGAAGAGGGCTGTGGTGTCGGCCGCCACCTGTTCCTTGGCGGCCTGCTGCTGCTTGTAAGCGGCAATCTTGGCGGCTTGGTCGGCCTTTTGCTTGGCCACTTGCTCCAGTGAGTCCTTCACGAACTGAGCGCGCATCTCCTCTTGCGACGGCTGCGAATACCAGCTGAAACCAACGAGGACCACGGCGATGAGCACGAAGCCAATCAGTGTGTTTTTGTTCATTCTTTCCTTATTATACTTATATAATGACGACCAAAGGTTTATTTCTCAACATGCTTTTGGTTGGCGATGGCCGTCTTGACGAAATCGACGAAGAGGGGATGGGGCTTGAGCACCGTCGACTGGTACTCAGGATGGAACTGCGTTCCGATATACCACTTGAGCGACGGTATCTCCACGATCTCCACGAGGTCGCTCTCGGGGTTGCGTCCTACACACTGCATACCGTTGCGCTCATACTCCTTCTCGAAGACATTGTTGAACTCGTAACGGTGGCGGTGGCGCTCCTGGATATGCTCCTGCTTGTAGATATCGAACACGCGTGAGCCCTGTCTGAGCACACACTCGTAGGCGCCGAGGCGCATGGTGCCGCCCATGTTGGTGATGTTCTTCTGCTCCTCCATGATGTCGATGACGTTGTGGGGAGTCTTCTCGTCCATCTCACGACTGTTGGCGTCGGCATAGCCGAGCACGTTGCGTCCGAACTCGATCACCATCATCTGCATGCCAAGGCAAATACCGAAGGTGGGGATGTCGTGTGTGCGGGTGTAATGGGCTGCCACAATCTTACCCTCGATACCACGCTGGCCGAAGCCCGGGCAAACCACGATACCATCGACACCTGCGAGCTTCTCAGCCACGTTGTCCTCGGTGATATACTCTGAGTTGATGAACTTCAGAACGGTCTTATGATCGTTGTACACGCCAGCCTGAATGAGGCTTTCGCGGATACTCTTGTAAGCGTCTTGCAGGTCGTACTTGCCCACGAGGCCGATGGTCACCTCCTTGGTGGCCTTGTTGCGACGCTCGAGGAACGCACGCCACGGACCGAGACCCGGCTTCTCGCCCGGTTCGATGCCCACCTTGCGAAGGATGGCGGTGTCGAGACCCTGGTTCTGCATGTTGACAGGCACCTCGTAGATGCTGGGCAGGTCCTCACTCTGGATAACGCAGTCGAAGTCGACATTACAGAAGGCAGCCACCTTCTTGCGAACCTGATCAGAGAGATGCTTCTCGGTACGCAGCACGAGCACATCGGGCTGAATACCAACGCTTTGCAACTCCTTCACACTGTGCTGTGTGGGCTTGGTCTTAAGCTCGCCAGCGGCGTGGAGGTAAGGCACGTAGGTGAGGTGAATGTTGACGGCGTTGCGTCCCAGTTCCCACTTCAACTGGCGGATGGCCTCCATGTAAGGAGCGCTCTCAATGTCGCCAATGGTTCCACCGATCTCGGTAATCACGAAGTCGTAGTGCTCCTTCTTACCGAGGTACTTCACGTTACGCTTGATCTCGTCGGTGATATGGGGCACCACCTGGATGGTCTTGCCCAGATAATCGCCACGGCGCTCCTTGTCGATCACGGCCTTATAGATACGACCCGTGGTCAACGAGTTGGCCTTGGTGGTCTGAATGCCTGTGAAACGCTCGTAATGTCCGAGGTCGAGATCGGTCTCCATGCCATCAACAGTTACATAACACTCACCGTGCTCGTAGGGGTTGAGCGTGCCCGGGTCGATATTGATGTAAGGATCAAATTTCTGAATGGTGACGTTGTAGCCTCTGGCCTGCAGAAGCTTGCCAATAGACGAGGAGATGATGCCTTTACCTAACGAAGACACTACACCGCCCGTGACGAAGATATACTTAGTTTCTGCCACAATAGTAAATGTTAAAATGGGTAATTCAAAATTTGTTGCAAAGATAGCATATTTTTGCGAAAGCGACAACAAATCAAATTGAAACTTTCTAATATATTTAAAGAAGAACGTGGAAAAGTCGCCGCCCCAAGTCCGACACCGCGGCGCAAGATCTTCTTGGCACGGCCAAGTGGACGATCTCACGGGAAGTCGGGTGTGTAAATATTATTCACCAACAACCGAACTTCCAGACTGTCCTGACTGCATAAAACGAACGACTCAACCATTCTTTTGGGTCGGATTAGGCGTGGACGGCATGAAACCAACAGGCAGGAAGAAGCGAAAAACCACAGCGGCACGAGAGGCCTCCGGGAAGCAACCGCAACTTGGCGACACGCTGAAAATCGACAACAATCTATACATCAATCTACACACTTCTTTTGAACGGGAGAAAAGTTGGGCTCAAATACGCGATTCTCAGCGCATTTACGTATTCGACTTATAATCAGCATCTTATAATCTAAAACCAAAGCGCAACCTTCTTTATCCCGCATTTTACATTGCAAAACATGCCTTTTCGCATAACGAAAGATGCCCAATCGGGTCTCGATGCCTTAGCTTTCGCACCGCGGAACATGCCAAACGGCAGATCGATAGATGCCCAACGGTAGTCTGACCGGCCGCTCGGGAGGTCACAACCGCGCAAAAACGGCTTTCTTTTTCTCTATTTCATCCGAAATCACAGACAAACTTTTTAGCCAAAATACGTGACAAATAGCATATTCCTCACAGACAGCAGTCTACGAAAAGCAGTATAAACATCCTAAAAGATGTAAATAATATTAGCAACCAACCAAGTAGTTTCATCCAATAATCTCTCTTGGAAGAATGGCGCTTTCGCACCCATATGCTTTCCACACCTTATATAATAAGGCGCCTACAAAGCACCCTTGCACAAACCACGTTTGCCCTATCGATCCAACCATTCGTTCCGCTCGTCGCCCCACTCCAACGCATCCGAATGGCGGCATCCGTAGGGACTAACGGATGCCGTTCACCTGGCGCCCAACCACCCAAAAGCCCCAAAATCAACAAAAAATGCATTTTATCAGAAAATTCTTGGCGAAAAATTTGGAGGAACCGAAAATCTTTCGTAATTTTGCACACCGTAAACAGGGGCGTAGCCCAGTTGGTTTAGAGCGCTGCAGTCACATTGCAGAGGTCCCCGGTTCGAGCCCGGGCGTCCCTACCAACAAAAGAAGGTGTGTCAGAGATAACTTTGACACACCTTTTTCTTTACGCCCCAACGATGGCCTTGGACCAAAGCAAGCCTAAATGCATATTACTGAGTACGTACATCTAACTTCATAACCATGAACAACTATTTTAATCGTCTGTTGCTCGGCACCTTGGTAGCCGCCGCTCCTGCGCTGGCCGCCACAGCTAACGACGTAACGGGCATCCGCCGTATCAACAACACCACCGCTGAGGTGATGCTGTCTGACGGCCACACGCTGACCGTTGATTTCTACGGCCCAAGCATCTTCCGCCTTTTTCAGGACAACAGTGGCGGTATCGTTCGCGACCCCGAGGCATCGCCCGAGGCTAAAATCCTCACCAACAACCCGCGTCGCGACGTGGGCAAACTGACCGTTAGCAGCGACGACCATAAGGTGAGCGTCAGCACGGCCAACGTGCGCGTTGACTTCGCCAAGAAGGGCGCGCTCGTCAGCGTGACCGACCTCCGTCGCCAGCACACCGTGGTCAGCCAGACCGAGCCCACCCTCTTCGAGCGCGGCAAAACGACCCTCACCCTCAGCCAGCAGCCCAACGAGTGGTTCTACGGCGGTGGCGTGCAGAACGGGCGCTTCTCTCACCGTGGTGAGAAGATCGACATTGTGAACACCAACTCATGGACCGACGGCGGCGTTTGCTCGCCCGCCCCGTTCTATTGGTCGACAGGCGGCTACGCCGTCATGTGCCACACCTTCAAACAGGGCGCCTACGACTTCGGCAAGACGCGCAAGGGCGAGGTGACGATCAGCCACGACACGCCTTACATGGACGTGTTTGTCATGGTAGACGAGCGTCCCGTACAACTGCTCGACGACTACTACCAGCTCACCGGCAACCCTGTGCTGCTGCCTAAGTTCGCCTTCTACGAGGGTCACCTCAACGCTTACAACCGCGACTACTGGAAGGAGACCGACGACACCAACCGCGGCATTCTCTTCGAGGACGGCAAGCGCTACACCGAGAGCCAGAAAGACAACGGTGGCATCAAGGAGAGCCTGAACGGCGAGAAGGACAACTACCAGTTCTCTGCTCGCGCCGTCATCGACCGCTATCTCAACGCCGACATGCCACTCGGATGGGTGCTACCCAACGATGGTTACGGCGCAGGCTACGGACAGACCAGCACGCTCGACGGCAACATCGCCAACCTGAAAAGCTTTGGCGACTACGCCCGCAAGAAGGGTGTGGAGATTGGTCTCTGGACCCAATCGAACCTCCACCCCATCGACTCCATCCCTGCCCTTCTGCAGCGCGACATCGTGAAAGAGGTGCGCGACGCAGGTGTGCGTGTGCTCAAGACCGACGTGGCTTGGGTGGGAGCCGGCTATAGCTTCGGCCTCAACGGCATCGCCGATGTGGGCCAGATCATGCCTTACTATGGATCCGACGCGCGTCCGTTCATCATCACGCTCGACGGATGGGCCGGCACACAGCGTTACGCAGGTGTGTGGACTGGCGACCAGAAGGGCGGCGAATGGGAATACATCCGTTTCCACGTGCCTACATACATCGGCGCCGGACTCTCGGGCATGAGCAACATCACCTCCGACATGGACGGTATCTTCGGTGGAAAGAACATGGAGGTCAACATCCGCGACTTCCAGTGGAAGGCGTTCACCCCCATGCAGCTCAACATGGATGGTTGGGGAGCCAACCCCAAATACCCGCAGGCGCTGGGCGAGCCCGCCACAAGCATCAACCGCAACTACCTGAAGCTGAAGGCCGCCATGCTGCCTTACACCTACTCGTGCGCCTACGAGGCCGTTGCTGGCCAACCGCTCATCCGCGCCATGTTCCTCGACTATCCGAGCGACTTCACCCATTCGGCCGCTACCAAGTACCAGTACATGTACGGTCCGTCGATGCTCGTGGCCCCCATCTACCAGCCCACACAGGCCGACGCACAGGGCAACGACATCCGCAACGGCATATACCTGCCTGAGGGTCAGTGGATCGACTATTTCACGGGCGACGTTTACGAGGGTGGCCGCATCCTCAACAACTTCGACGCTCCCATCTGGAAGCTTCCGCTCTTCGTCAAGGCAGGAGCCATCGTGCCGATGAACCGCCCCAACAACAACATCCATGAGGTGAACACAGCCGAGCGTATCTTCGACATCTGGCCCGCAGGCCACTCTGAGTTTACGCTCTACGACGACGATGGCAACACCGAGGCTTACATGCGCGGTGAGCACGCCACCACAAAGGTGACATCGGAGCTCGACGCCAAGGGCAACCTCGCCATCACCATCTGCCCCACGGAGGGCAACTACGATGGCATGGTGAAGGAGAAATCGACCCTCGTCCGCATCAACACCACCGCACGTCCTAAGAGCGTTCGCGCCATCATTGGAAAGAAGAAGGTGACGCTCACCGAGGGTGAGGGCGCCAACACATGGCGTTACGTGGAGCGCCCGCAGCTCAACCAGTTCTCTACACAGGGCACCGACATGGCCAAGGTGGAGGTAACGAAGAACCCGGTGATCGAGGTCAACCTCGCCAAGGGCGACATCATGACCGACGAAACGACCATCGAGGTCAAGGGCTTCGTCTACGACAAACCAGCAACACGCATGCTCACCAACCACGGAACACTCAGCGCTCCGGTGGCCACCGACACCAAGGTGGCTCCCTACACGCTCACACCGACCTGGAAGGCTGTGGACAACGCCGACTATTACGAGATTCGATTCAACTCGATGATCTACTCTACCATCCGCAACAACAGCTTGCTCTTCGAGGATTTGCAGCCTGGAACCGACTACACCTTTGAACTGCGCGCCGTCAACGCCGATGGTCAAAGCGAGTGGACCACCATCAACGCCAAGACCGACAAGAACCCGCTGGAGTTTGCCGTACACGGCATCACAGCCACCAACACGGCCAAGGACATGCCTGGATTCGGCATCCATCGCCTCTTCGACTTCCAGGAGAGCGGCGACATCTGGCATACCCACTATAGCGAGAAGGCGGTTCCGTTCACCGTCACTATGGACCTGCACGCCACCATCACACTCGACAAGATGCAATATGTGCCTCGCGCTGACGCCGGAAACGGCACCATCCTGGAGGCTGACATATTCACCTCGAAGGACGGAAAGACCTGGCAGGCTGTGGGCACACAGAAGTGGGAGCGCACACCGGCCAAGAAGAACGTGACGTTCACCGACCACCAGCAGGCCCGCTACATCCGCATGGATGTGAAGAAGGCTTTGGGCGACTTCGGATCGGGAGCAGAGCTCTACGTGTTCCGTCAGCCCGGAACCAAGGTGCTCATCCCCGGAGACGTCAACCAGGACGGCAAGATCGATGAGAACGACCTGACATCTTACATGAACTACACCGGTTTGAAGAAGGGCGACTCCGACTTCGACGGCTACATCTCGAACGGTGACATCAACGGCAACGGCCTTATCGACGCATACGACATCTCGAACGTGGCCACACAGCTCGAGGGTGGCGTAACCGAGAAGGACATGCGCCAGCCGGCTGGAACCATCACTTACACCTACAACAAGGCCGCTTACCAAGCTGGCGACGAGGTGACCGTGACGGTGAAGGGCACAGGCTTGCAAGCCGTGAACGCCCTGAGCCTCGTCATGCCGTACGACCTCAAGACCATGCAGTACACGAAGACCGATCCGGTGGCCGTGAAGGACATGCGCAACATGACCTACGACCGTCACCACACCGATGGCTCACAGGTGCTCTATCCCACCTTCGTGAACATTGGCCAGCAGCCCACCATTGAGGGTTCTGCCACGCTCTTCGTCATCCACTTCAAGGCGCTTCGCGCTTTCCGCGCACCCAAGGCCAGCGCCAAGGGCATGCTCGTAAGCAACAACCTGCTTGAAACGGAACTGAAGTAAGCCGCTAACGCGAAAAGGTTTACGCTTCTATAATCATCCCCCTTGTCGGAAGGCAAGGGGGATTTTTATGTTCTTGCAACGGGAAGCTTTGCCAACAATGAAAGCGTGTCGCTTGATTTTGCGGGGAATTATCGTATAATTGTGGAGAAAGACGAGGGGTTTGTGGTGGAAAATGAGTATCTTTGCAACAACCACACTTACCAACGATTTATGGCAGAATACAATCTCCACGACCTTCACAACGTGATGCTGGGCATCCTGAAGGCCATCGACGAGACATGCAAAAAGTATAACCTCCGCTATTTCATTGTGGCGGGAACACAGCTTGGGGCCGTGCGCCACAAGGGATTCATTCCTTGGGACGACGACGCTGACGTGTGCATGCCCCACAGCGACTACGACCAACTCATCGCACACAGCAAGGAATGGTTGCCCGAAGGCTACGAACTGATATGCGCCGAGAACGACAAGCATTACCCACAACCCTTCGCCAAGATGCAAGACGCTCGCACCACCATCATCGAGCACGCCCACTTGCGCTATCTCGGAGGCGTCTATGTGGATGTGTTCCCACTCGACGGCATGCCCAACAACCGCCTGTGCCAGTGGCTACACGTGCGCCATTACAAGCACCTCTGCAAGCTGTTGTACTTCACCTACCGCGACCCTTACCGCCATGGGCATGGCCCCAGTTCGTGGCTGCCGCTGCTCTGTCGCAAGCTGTTCACCGTAGAGGGCCTGCAAAAGAGCATCAGTCGTCTGCTCCACAAGTACGACTACGACCGCTCGCGCTATGTGCTCTGCTTCGACGACGACTTCCGCAGCATCGTGCCGCGCGAGGTGTATGGCGATGGCGATGGCAAGCCCTACACCTTCGAGAGCCTGACGCTTCGTGGCGCTGCCGACAGCCACTGGTTGCTCACCAAGATGTATGGCGACTACATGACGCCACCCAAGCAGGGAACCGAGTTTCAGCACAATTTTTATTACCTCGACCTGGAACACTCTTACAAGGATGCCCCAGCGTCCCTAATACAAGACCATGATTAAGAATATCGTTTTTGACTTCGGCGGAGTGCTTGTGCAGTACGACTTCAAGGCTTTCTTCGCTAAACAACTGGGAAGCGAAGAGCAGGCCGAGTGGTTTATGCAGCATATCCTGAACGAGGAAAACAACAACCTCATCGACAAGGAAGACAAGCCGTTTGGCGAATATATAGCCGACTGGAAACGCCAGTGGCCCGATTATGTCAACGCCATCGACGCCTTGGACAAGCATTACGCTGACATCTTCACGGGGGAGGTGCCGGGCATCACGCCATTGATGGAGCAACTGAAAGCCAGGGGATACCGCGTACTGGGACTGTCCAACTGGTCGACAAAAGTGTTCGACGTCATACGGAAATACCCCAAGCCTTTCGCCCAACTGGAGGGAAGCCTCATCTCGCACGAGGTGCATTTGCTCAAGCCCGACGTGGCCATTTTCAACGCGTTCTGCCAACGCTTCGACGTGAAGCCCAACGAGTGCTTGTTTATCGACGACAAGCCTGAGAACATCGCCGGGGCCGAGCGGGCGGGCCTCCACGGTGTGGTGTTTACCAACACCGACCAACTGCGGGAGGCGCTGAAAAACGAGGGCATCCTATAAACCGACAGTAAAAGAACACTTATACGACAAGGCGTCACGACAACATACGTGACGCCTTGTCGCATTTTTAGCCCCAATCGGTCGCATCAGGTATAATGCCTGGAGACTAAGCCACTTCACTCCCGGTAAATCCTGGAAGCAATGGCATTGAGCCAACTGGGCATGAGGTTGAACCAGCGATAGGTGCTTACCGGCTTGCCACCGAAGGAGAGAATGAAGTCGCGGAACGGACTATGTGGAACGGGAAGCCCCACATCCAAGAAGAATATATGGGCGTAATTGTGTTCCCACGCCCAGTTGATGGCATGCCAAATGGTCATCATGTTCGGATGGAGATGGGGGTAACTCTTGCGGCGTGAGGCCAAATACCACAGGTAAGCGTTGCCCTCGGAAAAAAGGCAGAGACTGCCACCAATGACGCGTCCCTTATAGGTGGTGATGAAAACGCGCGCCTTGTCGCTCTTGTCGAAATGGCTAATCTGCAACTCAGAGGGAATAACGCGGCGCATCTTGAACCGATAAAAGCCATTGAGCAGTTTGTAGAACTGGTGCAAGTCGGCGTCGGTCTCCACTTCTCGGGTCTCCACCCCCAACTTGGCCACTCGATCTATGCGATGCAACATCTTGGAAGTCAGGCGGTCGCGCGGCGCCATGGAATGGAGCGAATTATACACTTCCATCCATCCGATGGGGAAATAGCCATTCTCACGAAACAGCCGATAACCGAACATCTTCTTCGAAAGGTCGCTAAACTCGATGCTGAAGCACAGGCGGCGGCGCAACTTTCGCGTCACGGCCTTCAGCAACTCACCAAACACTTCCTCACGACACGCATCATCCACATAGTCGCCTTCGCCATACACGCGCCCCTGCCAATAACGAAACGGGGGAAGCCACATGCCATGCGAATACACAAAAGCCAACATGTGACCAAGCTCGCGGCCGCTCGCATCGGTAGCCACAGCCATAAAAGGACGCTGGCCGGGCGACTTCTCAATGATGTGGAAAAGCTCGGCGCTATGGAAGAAATTGCTGCCGCAAAGGTGGGGCAATGTTCCGCCACGCGAATAAATGGTCACACGTATAGGATTCACGTTGGCAAAATTAGTAAAAAAAGAAATGACAAGAAAGCGTTTACCCTACGTTTTTTAATAACTTTATAACATCCAAGAGGCTTTTCTCAAACGATTTTTTGTAACTTTGCGAGGAAACGACAAAACAAGCTTCTATGAAAGATTTCAAGACTTTGGTACAAACACGACGTAGCCATCGCAAGTTCACCGATGAGAGGGTGACAGCCGAGGAGTTGCGTCTCATACTCCGCTCAGCACTCATGTCGCCCACCAGCAAGAGCCAACGCGCATGGCGGTTCGCCGTGACCGATGATCCCCAGACCCTCGCTCGCTTGGCAGAAGCCAAGGATGCAGGCGGCCAGTTTCTCAAGGGCGCACCATTGGCCATCGTGGTAATGGGAGACCCCAGCACCAACGACTGCTGGATTGAGGATGGAGCCATTGCGGCCATCATGATGCAACTGCAGGCCGAAGATCTCGGATTGGGTACCTGTTGGGTGCAGATGCGCGACCGAAAACAGAAAGATGGCACGCCAGCCAACAAGGCCATACACAGCATCATGGGCCTGCCCGAGGAACAGGAGGTGCTCGCCGTCATCGCCGTGGGCCACGCTGCCGATGAGCGAAAGCCGCAAGACGAGGCGCGCCTGAAATGGGAAAACGTTATCAACAAATCCAACTTGACTCTGTAAACCATCCTTACCGCTACCTAAAATGATCAATTACGACTTAAAGAAAATACGCGCCATCATCTTCGATGTCGACGGCGTGTTGTCGGCATCCACCATCGGCATGGACGATGAGGGCATGCCCATGCGAACCATCAACATCAAAGACGGATACGCCATACAACTGGCGCAGAAGGAAGGACTGCGCTGCGCCATCATGACAGGCGGAAACGCCGAAGCCATTGGCAAGCGTTACACCTACCTCGGCGTGACAGACATCTATCAGAAATGTGCCGTGAAGATTCAAACCTACGAGCAGTTTATAGCGCTCTATGGACTCTGCGATGACGAAATCATCTACATGGGCGACGACATTCCCGACTTGCAGGTGATGCAACGTGTGGGTTGTCCGTGTTGCCCGGCCGACGCTTGTCCTGAGGTGAAAGCCGTTTCGGTTTATGTAAGCGACGCAAAAGGCGGCTACGGATGTGCCCGCGACGTCATTGAGCAGGTGCTCAGGGCACAAGGAAAATGGCTGAGTAACGCTCACGCCTTTGGCTGGTAACAACACAACAGAAAAGACATGCTTAAACCCATTCCCTATAAAATCATCCTGGCCAGCAACTCGCCACGACGCCGCGAGCTATTGGCCGGACTCGGACTCGACTTTGAGGTGCACGTCATCAAGGGCATCAGCGAGGCGTACCCCAAAGATCTGCCCGTGGAAGAGATTCCTCAGTTCATCGCCAGCGAGAAAGCATCGGCTTACGAGGTGAAGCCCAACGAGCTCGTCATCACCGCCGACACCGTGGTGGTGGTCGACGACGCGAACCAAGGCAGCGTGGTATTGGGAAAGCCCCACGACACCAACGAGGCGCACCACATGCTGCACGCAATAAGCGGCAAGACGCATCGTGTCATCACAGGCGTGTGCCTCACCACCCACAATGACCAACGACAGTTTGGCGTCACCACCGAGGTGACGTTCCGAAAACTGACCGACGACGAAATCGATTATTACATCTCCAACTACCGCCCGTTCGACAAGGCTGGAGCCTATGGCATCCAAGAATGGATAGGGTATATCGGAGTGACGGGCATCAACGGCAGTTACTTCAACGTCATGGGCCTTCCCGTGCAGCGCATTTGGCAGGAATTGCAGCTGATGTGCGACTAACAACAATGGCCATCGCTATCATTATGGAATAGCGATGGCCATCATTTATATGCTTGTTGCATTCGGTCCACAGGATGAATCAACTGTTCAAAAGCGATTATCCCTGCTTTTTCTTCTTATTGATTTTCCTTTTCAGTCGCCAAATAGCAATCTTCACGAAGTAAGCGGGCAACGTTACCAAGAAGTTCTTGAGGTTGAGAGCCCAAGAGAACTGCTTGTCGATACCAAACTGGCGGAGGTCGACAGGAGCGAGACAAGGCGCATATCTCACTCGGCTTGTAATGCGCAGTTCGTTGCTAACGTTATGTCCGTGGACGTTCTCGAGCCAATAAGGCTTCTCGGCAATGTCGGTGTTGGGCAGCACTTTGCGCGCACCGGCATGACCATAATACTGCACCGTATGGAAGTCGCCGCGCGCATCCTCCACCAAAGTGAGGAAATGGTTATGAGGATAGTGCATGCGAACGATGGCGTTGAGGCGCACGAAATACTGCATTCCGCACACAAAGCTATAAAGCATGTGGCGCTGGTCGGCCACAAACTGCCGCTGCACACGTTCCACATAGTCGTTGCTCAGGGCATCGTCGTTGTCGAGGTTGCTCGTAATAACGAACGCGTCGTCCTCGCTGAGCAGGGCTCTTACGGTGCGACGGATAAAGCGACAGTTGACCGCTTCCTCATGGGAGAGGAACTCAACAGCCTCATCGGCCGTGAAAAAGCAGGCTTTCAGTTGCGGCACCTGCGCTTGGCAACGCTCAATGCGCTGGCGCATGTCGGTGGGAGTGTCCTTATCAAAGAGGCAGAGCCATGTGAAATTCTTGTTCGTTTGATGAGCCACAGAGGGCAGACAGAACCGTTCAAACAGGTCGAAACGCTGCGCAAGCCAGTCGGCGGTCTGTGTGGCGCGGTGCGTCTTGTCCTCCTTCCATATCTTCAGATTGAAGAGAGTTATGATGAAATGCTTGAACTTGGGTTGTTGGTTCTCCATGATATTTGTGTACTATAATTCCAATTTGAATAAAACTCGGTGCTTCTTGCCGTAGCTCAACCAAAAGCGTCGCCTTGCCGCCAATGTGAAAGCCACACACTTGGCGGAATCGAAGCCGCGAGCGTCGGCATACGACCTGACTAACAACTCTATGAAATGTTTGGGGCCCCACAGGCGTATGAAATTGAGGCAGCCCTGCTTCTCACCAACGGAACCGAAGTGCATGCGGTTGATGTCGACCAGTGAGAAGTGGTAATCGCCATCCTCGTCGATGTGGTAGAGCACGTTGCCGGGCGAGAAATCGCGATGTAAGACGCGCTTGTCGTGCATCTCTGCCGTGAACCTTCCGAGCGATTCGGCCAATTCCTCGTAAGTTCCCGGCTCTGCGTCGCCCACATCCTTCAGCGTGTGCTCATAGCTACACTGCTGGCTGATGAAGTAACTCAGGCCAAGGATGCCAAAGGATCGCTCCTCGATATAGGCGATGGGCTCTGGCGTGTCAATGCCCAAGGCGCGCATGCGAAGAGGGTACCGGAAGGCGCGCAGGCCTTTTGGCTTGCGGATTCCCGATGAGTAGACAAAGCGATTGGGGCCTTTTGGCACGCAGTAACGTTTGACGTTCAGCTCCGTTCCATCGGGAGCCTCAATCACCTTGATGATGTTTCGGTCGTTGTAAATCTCGCGGCCTTCATGCTCAAACACACTGGGTATGCTATGCAGGAACTCGCTAATCGACGCGTACTTGGGGTTGATGATGATGGTTGTGCTCATGCAGGGGTTGTGGTTTTTCTTGGAACGACCTTTCCGTCCTTGATTTCGAAGCGACGTTCAAACTCCTCACGCGTGCGCTTCCATCGGTTGTGGGTCCACAGATAGCACTGCGGGTCACGGCGGATGGACAGCTCAAGCAAGGCGAAAAAGCGTCGGGTGATGGCAAAGGGCTCCTCATTGGCTGCGTCGTCGCTGATGGGTTTGAAGGTGCAACGGTAGCGACCGCGCGCCAATCGCTCCATGTCGACGTAGAAAACGGCATTGTGCATCTTGCGCATGATGCGCTCAGCGCCCGTGAAAACAGGTGTTTCATGACCAAGGAACGGAAGCCAAAGGTGGATGTTCTCCCACTTCGGACCTTGGTCGGCAATGTAACCAAACAGCGAGTTACGCTTTTCGCGGCGATAAGTGACAAGGAATCGCAGTATCTGCTGCTTGGGGATGCACACGCCCTTCTTGCTTTGCCGAATATCAATGAAGAGCTGGTCGAATGTCTTGTTGTAGAGAGGGTGATAAATGAGACCCACCGGGGCGTCGGGATGGCGCTTCAGAGCCAGCGGGGTGGCTGAAAGATACTCCCAGTTGCCGTAATGGCCGAGGATGGCCGCACAGTCTTGCCCGCGGTCGAAACAGTCCTCTACGGCTTCCACACCATGGTATTCGATGTGGCGAAGCATCTCCTCCTGGCTCATGGTGAGCATCTTCAGCGTCTCGAAGAAATAATCGCAAAACCAATGGTAGAACCCCTTTTCGATAGCCACAATCTCCTTCAGCGACTTCTCGGGGAACGAACTGGTGAGGTTGCGCCTTACGATGGTGCGACGGTAGCGCAGCACATGGTAGGCCAACAGGTACTCCAGGTCGCTCAGGATGAAGAACATCCAGAACGGCAGGTGAGAGACAAGACGGAAAAGGCAGATGACAAACTTACTCATGTTGGGTTCCCACTTGGTGATTTTTACTCTTTAAAGGCCTCCATGATATTGTCGGCTAACTGCTCCATGTGGGGCAGATCGCTACGGTGCATACGGCTCATGATGGTGACGGTAGGCTCAATGAGAGTGATGTCTTTCATCTTCTCGATGAGGCCCTTCATGGCGCGGGCGGCGCAAGGAGCCCACGATCCGTTCTCGAGCAGGGCTATGCGACGCTTCTGATAAGCCTTGATGGAGAGCTTATAAAGGAATGTGTGCATGGCGGGGAACACGCCGGCGTCGTAACTGGCGGCGCAACAGAGCAACGTTCCGTAGCGGAAAGCATCCTCCACATTCTCGGCCATATCGGTGCGGCAGAGGTCGGCGATAGCTACCTTGGGGCAGCCGCGCTCCAGCAACAGATCGCGCATCTTCTCGGCAGCGGCAGCCGTACCACCATGGGCAGAGGCGTAAGCGATGAACACACCCGGCGTTTCCACCTCATAGTGAGCCCAAATGTTATAAAGGCGAAGCGCCTCTTGCATGGCCTCGTCTTTGAGCACAGGGCCATGAAGTGGGCAAATGGCTTTCACTCCACTTAGAGCAGCAACCTTGCCAAGCGCCTTAGCGACCTGCACGCCATACTTGCCGCAGATATTGAAGTAGTAGCGACGAGCCTCGCAAGCCCAGTCGTCGGCGCCAGCGTCATACACGCCGAACTTACCGAAGCCGTCGGCAGAGAAAAGCACTTGCTCCTCAGGCACGTAGCTCATCATCACTTCGGGCCAGTGAACCGACGGGGCAGCGATGAACTGCAGTGTGCAATGGCCCAGCGACAAGGTGTCGCCCTCCTTCACAGCCTGCACACGGTCGGTGAGATCGAGGTCCTCATTAAACTGCTTCAGCATCTTCTGGGCCATAGCCGAGCACACCACCTTCACATTGGGATAGGTGTTGAGCAGTCGCACTATGCTTCCCGCATGGTCGGGTTCCATGTGATGGACCACCAAATAATCGGGCTGGCGGCCGTTGAGAGCTTTCTCCAACTTGGCGGCCCACTCCTCCTGGCAACGAGGATCGATGGTGTCCATGATGGCTATCTGGTCGTCAAGGATAACATAAGAGTTGTAACACATGCCTTCCGGGGTGACATATTGCCCCTCAAAAAGGCGCAGCTCGGGATCGTCACAACCCACGAACTTGATATTTTTGCATACTTCTTGAATCATAGTTTGCTATTTTTCCTTAAAATTCTTCTATAATCTGCTGAATAGCTTAAAATGAGCGATTT
>NZ_JAXVAE010000066.1:0-66118 GCF_037460745.1 Hallella sp.
ATACAAAAGGAGGGTGCACCATAAATGACCATAGTCAATTATGACACACCCTCCTATGAGCTTATTGGGCTTTCAGCCCGTATAATTGAGTTTTGACACACCCTCTCGTTGGCATATGCGGATCTTGCTGCTTACTTCTTCGGACGGCGGCGTGCCCATCCCTCCTCAGAGAAGTCGGGCTCCTCGCCTTTCAACTTGAACGACTGGCCGTTCATCAGGCTCTTCCAGTCGTCGCGCGAGTGGCGCTGGTTTTCGTCGCCAAAGGGGCTCTGGGGCTTGCGGCCACGGCGTGTGTCGCGACGGTCGCCTCGGCGATCGTCGTATCGGTCGTCGCGGCGGTTGCGCTCGCGTCCCTTGCGGGCGTCGCCACGTCCGCGTGTGTCGCCATCGGCAGCGCCGCGTCCGCGTCCACCCTCAGCGGCGCGTCCGTGTCCGCCCTCGTCGGCATCGTTGCATCGCACCTCGCGACCCTTGTAGCTCACACCGTTGAGCGCGCGCATCACCTTCTCGGCGTCGTCGGTGGGCACCTCTATGTAGGCAAATTTCTGCAGCAGGTCGATGTGACCGATGGTCTGCTTCGGGCCGTGGATGTGGTGGTTCATAAACTGCATGATCTCGCCGGGGTAGAAACCGTCTTGCTTACCCAGGTTGATGAACAGTCGGCGATAGCCCTCCTCGGCCTTGCGCGGTCCGCGCTGGCGTGTGGCGCCACCCCGTCCGTCGCGCTGCGACTTGCGGTCGCCCTTTTCGCCCCGCTTCGAAGTGGGTCGAACAATCTCAGGCGCGTTCTTATAGTAGTTGAGGAATCGTCCGAAGGTAATGCTCACCACCTTCTGCATGATGTCCTCCTTGTCGATGTATTCAAACTGGCGCATGATGTCGGGCATGTAGGGAGCGATGAGCTCCTCGTCGACATCGGTCTTCATGATGTCGTCCATCACCTTGTAGAGCTGCTTCTTGCAGATCTCCTCGGGCGAGGGCAGCGTGCCTTCCACAAACTCCTTTCCGATGATCTTTTCGATGTTGCGCACCTTGAATTGCTCACGGGTGTGGATGATGCAGATGCTCGTTCCCTTCTTTCCGGCGCGTCCGGTACGTCCTGAGCGGTGCGTGTAGTTCTCCACATCGTCGGGCAAACCATAGTTGATGACGTGCGTCAGGTCGTCCACGTCAAGTCCGCGCGCCGCCACGTCGGTTGCCACAAGCAGTTGCACGGTGTGCTGGCGGAACTTCTGCATGGTGAGGTCGCGCTGCTGCTGCGAGAGGTCTCCGTGGAGCGACTCGGCGTTGTAGCCGTCGCGTATGAGCTTGTCGGCCACCTCCTGCGTCTCGATCTTTGTGCGGCAGAAGATGATGGCGTAGATGTGGGGATAGAAGTCCACGATGCGCTTCAGCGCCAGATACTTGTCCTTGGCGTTCACCACGTAACAGATGTGGTTCACGTTCTCCGCACCCTCGTTGCGCGATCCCACAACGATCTCCTTGTAGTCGTGCAGGTAGTTTTTGGCAATGCGCTCCACCTCCTTGCTCATCGTTGCTGAGAAGAGCAGCGTGTTGCGGTCGGCTGGCACGTTGTCGAAGATGGTGTTGATGCTCTCCGAGAATCCCATGTTGAGCATCTCGTCGGCCTCGTCGAGCACCACGTTGTTCACCTTTTCGAGGTTCACCACACCGCGCTCCATCAGGTCGATGAGTCGTCCGGGTGTGGCCACGATGATCTGCACGCCGTGGCGCAGCTCGCGAATCTGTCCCTGTATCGACGCACCGCCGTACACGGGGATGATGTGCATGCCCGGCATGTATTTGGCAAACGCGTTGAGGTCGTCGGCGATCTGCAGGCAGAGCTCACGCGTGGGGCTCAAGATGAGCGCTTGTGTTTCCTTGTTGGTTGCGTCGGTCTTCTGCAATACGGGTATACCGTAGGCCGCCGTCTTTCCTGTGCCCGTCTGGGCCAATGCTATAACGTCGTTACCGTTCCCCAAAAGATAGGGAATCACTTCCTCCTGAACGGGCATGGGATGTTCAAAGCCCAGCTCTTCGATGGCGCGGCGAATCTCTTCGCTAACGCCAAGTTCTTCAAATGTCTTCAAAAAAATATTGTTTAATTGTTACCGTAGGGACTACTTCAAAACACCCTACCGTTTCGTACGAGTCCCCTTTCGGGGTGCAAAGTTACAACAAAAACCTGACAACCCACCATCGTAACGCCACAATTTTCAATAGGTTACCACCTTTTGGCAGAACGCTGAGGCTTCGCGGAAGGGGTGGGAGCGTGGTCGAGGGGTAGGGGTGGAACGCCCCAAGCAGTGCATGGAACGACAGAAAAGCCGGTCGAAACGATGCTTCGTTCGGTAAAAAACACTAACTTTGCAACCAGTATGGTACTCAATTACATTTGGATTGCGTTTTTCCTCGTTGCCTTTGTCTTCGGCTTTGTGCAACTGTTGATGGGCGACACCACCATCTTCCAGAAGATGGTCGACTCCACGTTCGCCACGTCTAAGACCGCCTTCGAGACCTCCTTGGGCCTTACGGGCGTGTTGGCCCTTTGGCTTGGCATCATGAAAATTGGCGAGAAGGCCGGCGCCGTCAATGCCTTGGCGCGTGTGCTCAGCCCCTTGTTCACCAAGCTCTTCCCCGACATTCCCAAGAACCATCCCGTCATGGGGTCGGTGTTTATGAACATCGCCTCCAACATGCTGGGCCTCGACAATGCCGCCACGCCCACCGGCTTGAAGGCCATGGCCCAGATGCAAGAGCTCAACCCGAAGAAAGACACGGCCACCAATCCGATGATTATGTTCCTGGTGCTCAACACCTCAGGCCTGACCATCATCCCAACCACCATCTTGGCGTTCCGCGCCTCGTATGGTGCGGCGCAGCCCACCGACGTGTTTATTCCCATACTTCTTGCCACCACCGTGGCCACGTTGGCCGGCATCCTCATCACCGCCGCCTGGCAACGCATCAACCTGTTGCAGCCTGTGCTGCTTGCCGCCCTCTTGGGCATCATAGCCTTTGTGGCGGTGGTTATCTGGGGCTTTGGCCAGATGAGCGCCGAAACGATGGGCACCGTCACCTCCATCGCCGGTCCGGTCATCCTGCTGGGTGTCATCGTCACCTTCATTGTGGCAGGCATGGTGCGCCGCGTCAACGTGTACGACGCCTTCATCGAGGGCGCCAAGGAAGGGTTCCAGACCGCCGTGCGCATCATTCCCTACCTTGTGGCCATCCTTGTGGCCGTGGGCGTGTTTCGCGCCTCGGGCGCCATGGACCGGCTGATTGATGGCATCTCATGGCTGGTGGCCCAGTGTGGACTGAACACCGACTTTGTGGGCGCCCTTCCCACCGCCTTCATGAAGCCCCTCTCGGGCAGCGGAGCGCGTGGCCTGATGCTCGAGGCCATGCAAAACTACGGCCCCGACTCGTTTGTGGGGCGCCTCTCCTGCATCTTCCAAGGCAGCACCGACACCACGTTCTATGTGCTCGCCGTTTATTTCGGATCGGTCAGCGTCAAATACACGCGCCATGCCGTAGCGGCCGGTTTGCTGGCCGACCTGGCCGGCGTTGTGGCCGCCATCGCCATCGCATACATCTTCTTCGCCTAAGGTGGGCGTACCACCCCAGTTAGAATATCATTATGGCAAGTTTAAAATCACTCTTGAAAGACACAGCCATCTACGGCATCAGTTCCATCGCCGGACGGTTTGTCAACTATCTGCTCGTGCCCATCGAGACCTACGCTTGGGTGGCTGGCGGAGGTCAGTTTGGTGTCATCACCAATGTTTATAGTTACATAGGCATCCTCATCATCGCCCTCACCTTCGGCATGGAGACCACGTTCTTCCGCTTTGCCAACAAGGAAGGCGAGAACGCCCGCATGGTCTACAGCACCGCCCTGCGCATGGTGGGTGCCGTGGCCCTTGTCTTCGCGCTGCTTGTGCTGGCGTGCCTCAAGCCGCTGGCCGCCGCCATGGGCTATGCCGACCACGTGTGGTACATCGGCACCATGGCTGTTTGCGTGGCCGTCGACGCTTGGACCGCCATCATGTTCGACTACCTGCGCTATCAGCATAAACCCTGGAAGTTTATGGCGCTGAAGCTCGCCAATATCCTCATCAATGTGGCGTTGGTGGGCGCGTTCCTCTTCGTGCTGCCCCATTTCGGCCTGTTCATCCCCGGCCTCTACGACGCCAACGGCACCCCCGACGTGGGAATCGTGTTCTACGTGAACCTTTTTGTGTCGGTCGTCACCGTGCTCTTGCTGTCGAAGGAGATGACAGGCGTGAGCTACGGCTTCGACAAGGCGCTCTGCCGCCGTATGCTCTCCTACACCTGGCCCATGCTGATCCTGGGCATTGCAGGCCAGCTCAACCAGAGCGCCTCGACCATCATCTTCCCCTATTTCTTCGATGGCGACATCGCCGAGGCCCACGCCCAGTTGGGCATCTATGGCGCCACCATCAAGATCGCCATGATCATGGTTATCATTACCCAGGCGTTTCGCTTTGCCTACGAGCCGTTTGTCTTTGGCAACAAGGACGCCGACAAGAAGGCCACCTACGCCAAGGTGATGAAGTTTTACATCGTCTTCACCCTCTTCGCCTACTTGGCCGTCATCGGTTACATGGACATTTTGCGCCACATTGTGGCCCGCTCTTATTGGGAGGGCTTGCGCGTGGTTCCCATTGTGATGGCCGCCGAAATCATGTTTGGCGTGTATTTCAACCTCAGCTTCTGGTATAAGCTCACCGACCGCACCATCTGGGGCGCATGGTTCTCGCTGTTGGGCTGCGTGGTGCTCATCGCCATCGATGTGCTCTTCATTCCGCGCTACAGCTACATGGCTTGCGCCTGGGCCGGCTTTGCCGCCTATGGCGTGTGCATGGTGACCAGCTATTTCTTCGGCCAGAAGTATTACCCCATCAACTATCCGCTGCGCGACATCGCCTTCTATGTGGTGTTGGCCGTGGCCCTCTTTGCCGCCATGACATGGGGCAACGCCCACCTCGGCACATGGTCGTCGCTGGGTGTGAACACCTTGCTGTTGGGCCTTTACCTTGCCGTGGTGGTTTGGAAAGACTTCCGCGGCATCATTCGTCGTCGCAAGGCAGCGTAAGCAAAACCTCATTCATCACGAGCGGCGACAAAGCGGACCCCCGTCCACCCTTTGTCGCCGCCCGCGTCTTATCCCCTTCAAGCTATGGCAAAAGTAGAGACCGACATGCTCCATGGACCGTTGCTGGGCAAGATAGTGATGTTTGCCTTGCCTTATGCCGCCACCGGCATCCTGCAACAACTGTTCAACTCCATCAATGTGTTTGTGGTGGGGCGCTTCGACAGCAGCCACGCCATGGCCGCCGTAGGCGCCACAACGTTCCTCATCAACCTCATCATCAACTTGTTCCTGGGTGTTTCGGTAGGTGCCAACGCGGTTATAGCCAACAACATTGGGCGCCGAGACCCTCAGGCTGTGCATCGCGCCGTGAGCACAACGGTCGCCCTCTCGCTCATTGGCGGCGCCATACTCTTGGTGGTGGGCCTGTTGGTGGCCACCCCCCTGTTGCGCTTGTTGGGCACGCCGGCCGACGTGATCCACGACTCGGCCCTTTATCTGAACATCTGTTTCCTTGGCGCCCCGTTCTTCATGGTCTACAATTTCGGCGCAGCCATCTTCCGAAGCAAGGGCGACACTC
The DNA here is from genome assembly GCF_037460745.1 of Hallella sp. Classification (NCBI taxonomy): domain Bacteria; kingdom Pseudomonadati; phylum Bacteroidota; class Bacteroidia; order Bacteroidales; family Prevotellaceae; genus Hallella; species Hallella sp. The sequence goes on from NZ_JAXVAE010000066.1 coordinate 5,697, forward strand.
GCACGCCCCTTTACATTCTTGCCGTGGCAGGCGTCATCAATGTGGTGGTGAGCATGGTCACCGTCATCGTCTTCCACATGAGCGTGGCCGGTGTGGCCTGTGCCTATTTTGTGTCGAACATGTTCTCGGCGGTTGTCATCACCACGCTGCTGTGGCGCGAGAAGGGCGAGTTCCGCGTGCGCCTGCGACAGATACGCATCTACCGCAAGGAGTTGGGCGACATTCTGGCCATCGGTCTGCCCGCCGGCTTGCAGGCCACCGTGTTCTCGTTCAGCAACGTCTTTGTGCAGTCGTCCATCAATAAGTTTGGCTATGCGGCCATCGCTGGCGCGTCGCTCAGCATCACCTTCGACACCTATTGCTATTATGTCCTCACCGCGTTCTGCGCCACGGCCATCACCTTCACGGGCCAAAACTACGGCGCAGGCCAGGTGGACCGCTGCCGCCGCATCTTCCGCCTCTGTTTCTTGTTGGGTGGTGCGTCGATTTTTACGGCCAACATGGTGTTTGTGTTGTTTGGTCCTCCCATCGCCTCCGTCTTCACCACCGACCCACAAGTTGTCCATTACTGCACGTCGCGCATCTACGTGGCGCTTGCCTTCCAGTGGATTGCCACCAGTTATGAGATACCGGCGGCGTGCATGCGCGGCTTGGGAAAATCGTTGGCGCCAGCCTTGCTTACCATCTTTGGCACCTGTTTCATCCGTTTGGGCTGGATATTCCTTGTGTTGCCCCATTGGTATGGCTACGAGCATCTCATGCTTTGCTACCCCATCTCGTGGGTCATCACGGGCGTCCTTGTAAGCTCGGTTTACGTTGCCGCCAGTAGGAAGGCATATCGGCTCTTGGCCCCTTGATGTGTGCTTTTGCCATTGGCGGTGAGCGAAACCACTGCAACGCGAAACGAAAAACGCTCGTTCCATCGGCAAAAAGAAAGCCTTGCGCCCTACTTTGTCAATGAAAAGTGTTATCTTTGCAGCGATAATGCGCCTTGCCGCAGCCGCCTAACGGCTTGCCCGAAGCGCCCCGTCCATGCCCCTCACGGCAGTTGTGCGATGGTGGAAAAGCCGATGTCCGCCCACAGGAATGAAGCGCCTTGCCCATTGGCCCAACTCGATCGCTGAGCCTTGGATGGGAAATGTTAGCAAACAGTCATAACAATGAAGATATTCAAGATTACCGTTGTTGCCGCCCTTGTGATGGTGGCGTTGTCGCTTGCCTCATGCACGGGCAAGAAGTTTCAGGTGTCAGGCGTCATCTCCGACGCCTCCGATTCGCTCCTCCTCTTTGAGAACATGAGTCTTAACGGCCCCGTAGTGGTCGATTCAGTGCGCCTTGGCGCCGACGGCTCGTTCAGCTTCGAGGGAGAGGCGCCCACCGCTCCCGAGTTTTATCGCCTGCGCATCGCCCGCCAAATTATCAATGTGGCGGTCGATTCCACGGAGCATGTCACCGTGAAAGCCTCGTACCCCACCATGACAGGCAGTTATGAGGTGGAAGGGTCTACCGAGTGTTCGAAGATCCGCGAGCTCGCTTTGATGCAGCTGAACCTGCAAGCCCAGCTCAACGCCGTGGTTCAGAACCCCAACGTTAGCTACGAGAAGGAGGCCGACAGCGTGCGCACCATCCTGGAGGTTTATAAGTATAAGGTAAAGAACGACTACATCTTCAAGGAGCCTTGGCGTGCTTACGCCTACTTTGCCTTGTTCCAAACCATCACGTTGGGCCAGCAGGTGGGACTCATCTTCGACCCGCAGAGCAAGAAGGAGGATGTGCAGGCCTATGCCGCCGTCGCCACCAGTTGGGACACCTACCACCCAGGTTCGGAACGTGGCACCAACCTTCATAACATTGCCATTGAGGGCATGAAGAACGTGCGCATCCTGCAGGCAGAGCAAAACCAGACGATCGACGCCAGCAAGATCAACAATTCGGGTGTCATCGAGGTGGCGCTGCCCGACCGAAACGGCAAGACCTGCAAGCTCACAAGCCTTAAAGGCAAGGTGGTGTTGCTCGATTTCCACCTCTTCGCATCTAAGGGAAGCACCGAGCGCATCATGCACCTGCGCGACCTTTACAACAAGTATCACGCCCAGGGATTCGAGATCTACCAGGTCAGCCTCGACCCCGACGAGCATTTCTGGAAGGAGAGCGTGGCCGCACTGCCTTGGGTTTGCGTGCGCGACGCCAACAGCACCGGCTCCGTTTACCTGACGCAGTATAATGTGCAGTCGCTCCCAACCTTCTTCACCATCGACCGCAACAACGTGTTGCAGAAGCGCGACGCACAGATCAAGGATCTCGACGCGGAGATCAAGGGCTTGCTCGCCAAGTAACCCAAGGTAACCCATCGCCAACATAAAAACCGAGGCCCATGCATCCTTTAGATAAATTCAGATACTGCCCCGCATGCGGCAGCAAGCATTTCGAGATACAAGACGAGAAGAGTAAGAAGTGCGAAAATTGTGGGTTTGAGTACTACTTAAATCCCAGTGCGGCCAACGTGGCGCTGATTGTCAACGACAAGGATGAGTTGCTTGTCGCCACCCGCAAGAAAGAGCCCGCCAAGGGAACGCTCGATCTGCCCGGAGGCTTTGCCGATATCGGCGAGACTGCCGAGGAGGGAGTGGTGCGCGAGGTGAAGGAAGAAACCGGACTGACGGTCACCGAGGCGCGTTACGTGTTCAGCCTGCCTAACGTCTACGTCTATTCGGGCTTCGAGGTGAAGACGCTCGACAGCTTCTTCATCTGTCAGGTGGAGGATTTCTCCACGCTCCATGCCAGCGACGACGCGGCCGCCCTCCAGTGGATTCCCATCACCGACATCCACACCGAACTCTTCGGTTTGCGCTCTGTGCGCCATGGTCTTTATCGATTCGTGGAGTCGTACAAGAAGCCATAACCCTCGCGTTTGCCAAGACAATTCCATTTTGCGAGGTCTTATTGTGGTTCGAATCGCAACATCCCGTGTTTCGTTGCGGCAATCATTCGCATCTCGCACCGCACATTCTGAATAACGCCTTACGCTTGCTACGCCTTAAGAGAGGGTGTGGCAAGCGTTTTAAGTATTAAGAGCTAATGCTTTTTTTTAGTCGGATTTGAGCACTTTTACAGCTGTTTTTTAGTCGGATTTGAGCACTTTTATAGTGATTTGTTTGTCGGATTTGAGCACTTTTATTATATTTGTGGCTGATTATCAACAACTTTTTTAATCGGCCCATGAATTACATTGCGAGAAATATAGATGCCCAATTGATGGAGTGGAAATCAGATCCCATGCGTAAGCCCTTGTTACTACGAGGAGCGCGACAAGTGGGAAAATCATCGGCCATCAGGCATTTGGGAGAAACCTTTCAGCATTTTGCCGAAGTGAATTTTGAGCGCAACAAAGCCATTAAGAGTTTTTTCCAAGGCGATATTGATGTGCATCTCATTGCGCAAAAGATTGCCGCTTACCTCGGTGTGCCCATCGTGAATGGCAAGACGTTGCTCTTTCTGGATGAGGTTCAGGAATGTCCGGAAGCCATTATGGCACTAAGGTTCTTCAAAGAAGACTATCCCGAGTTGCATGTGGTGGCCGCAGGCTCGCTGCTCGAGTTTGCCCTTGAAGAGTTGCCCACGTATGGAGTAGGGCGCATCCATTCTATATTTATGTACCCCATGACCTTCGATGAGTTTTTGGGCGCATGCCACGAGGATGCGCTCTTGGCGATGCGTCGACAGGCCAGCAGCCTCTCTCCGCTTGATGATGCGTTTCACCAACGACTGATCGACCTGTTCCGAATCTACCTCTTGGTGGGCGGAATGCCTGAAGTGGTGCTCGCATGGGTTACCATGGGCGATATGAACCGTTGCCAACAGATTCAAAGCGACATTGTGTTGTCGTACGAGGACGACTTCGCCAAATACAAGAAAAAGGCCAACCCCGACCTTTTACGCACCACCATGCGTGGCGTATGCCATCAGACCGGGCAAAAGTTGTCGTTCAAACAGATATCGACCGACTATAGGAGTTCTCAAATTCGGGAGGCGTTGCGTTTGTTGGCCTTGGCGGGTATTGTGGTGCCTGTGGTGTCCACTTCGGGCAATGGCATTCCGCTGGAAGCCGAGGCGAATGATAAGAACATGAAGTTGCTATTTCTCGATACCGGATTGTTATTGGCTGTTTTGCAGTTGGAGGGCGGATTGTCGCAGCAACTCGTTCAGTTCATCATGACAGGTAATGCGCAGGAATTGGTCAACAAGGGCGGTGTGATCGAAATGGTGGTGGGCTTGGAAATACTACGTAATAAGCCTGCCATACAACGGCAAAAGATGTATTATTGGGAAAAAAGCGGCAAGAGCATTGCCGAAATTGATTATCTCGACATACGCAACTTAAAGATTATGCCTATTGAGGTGAAATCGGGAACGAAGGGAGGCATGAAGAGCCTATGGACCTTTATGAGAGAGAAGCATCTCACCGAAGCCACCCGTTGCTCACTGGAAAACTTTGGTGAGTTTACGTATGTCGACATGGAGGATGGTGAAGCCCAAAGGCATGTAACCATCGTTCCCGTCTATGCTTTGTCGCAGTTTTAACCCAAATGTTATATGTGCCAGGTCAGCCCGAGGCGTGTCTCGAAGGTGCGTGCGTTCACGTTGTCGTGATAGGCGTAGCGTGTTTGTCTGACGAAGTAGCTGGCCCCCCAACTGATGCTGAGCGGTCCGCGCAAGTCAAACTCCCACATCGACGACAGCTCCAGCAGTTCGGCGTTGCTCTTGTCGCCTTGGGCGTTGAGATAGAGCGGGTCGGTGTGCTCCAGGTCCTTTCCCTCATATCCCTTCCAAGTGAAGATGCGGTAGTAGTTGGCGTGCAGGATGAAGCGGCCGATGCTTCTGAAGTCCATTTGTGTCTTGGTCTTCACCGAGAATCCCGACCCCATGTTGTAGTCGCGGTCGATCACGTTGTAATAGTCGCTCTTGGTTCCTCCCAACAGTATTCCGCTGAGGTAGATGCGTTGTTCCAGACGGTTGAGCGCACCCACTTGTGGGAAACGCATCAGCATGCCGGGACCCAGTGCGGCGGCCTCCGATATGCGGTAGGGGGTTAGTTGGGTGCCGTCTTTCACCGGTTTCGAGTCGTAGTAGTTGAAGTGTTGGAAGAGTCCCACCTCGGCTTCCATGTCGCTGTTGGTCTCCACGCTCTTTCCCCAGATGCGGCCCACGATGTGGAGCCGGTTGATGAGCGGTTGGTTGGCCGACATGCCCACCGTGGCCTCCAGCGAGAAGAAGTCGAAGGGCTTCGTGTCGTTGGCCTCAAACGGGTGGCCATACTCCAGGAAGAGGTTGACGTAGGGGTTCCATTCGCCTCGGAAGAGCGCGCCGTCGTCGGAGAGGTAACGTGTTCCGAGCGCCACGCTGAAGTCGATGGGCGTCCGCTTGGCGTCGTAATACTTGTTGTGGTCGTTTCTCACGCGCCATGCGCTTCCCGTCAATAAGCGGTTGAACCCACCCATGGGGTTGATGAGTGTGGCGGCTGCCTCGCGCAGGAACCGGCGGAAGCCCCGACTGCTGTCGTTGAGGATGATCTCCGATATGCGATGGGTCACCTCGCCAATGCAGATGCCGCCCATCGTGGTGGCCATGAGATCGTTGATGGCTGGCGGCTCAATCTCGCCGCAGGTCTCCCACATGAGCGATCCGGCGAAGGCATAGGGTGCGCTCTGCCAGAACGATAGGCCGCTCGATCGCGCCGCGTTGAAATAGAGGTTGCCGTGGTAGGGATGGGCGAAGAGGTTGGTGGAGAACTGGTCGTTGTCCCATACCCAACCGTTGTCGATGTTGTGTTTGATGGTCTTGAAGTTGACCTTGGCAAAGTCTTCGTTCATCACAAACCGGTCGAAACAGTGTACCAACACATTGATGCCCGCCGTTTCGGCAGCCGCCTTCCAAAAGTTGCGTCGCCCGTCGTTCCATTGTCCCAATGGCACGTGGCCTGTGGTGTCGGTCGTGGCCCTTGTTCCCGGCGTGTAAGGGTCAGGGCGATGGTTCCAGCGTATGGCCAAGCCACCCTCCACAATCAGTTCGTCCTTGTAGTGTTGCTGGTGATGGTAGTAGCGCGTGTTGGCGTAGCCCACCGAGGCGAACACTCCCAGGTGGCGGTTTATCTGGTAGTCGGCGTTGAGGCGCGCCTGCAAGGAGAACAGGCGGTTGGGGCGCTGCTGCGAGCTCTCCTCAAACGACTCGATGTGGGCGTAGCCGATGTCGCCGCTCAGCGACCACCGGTCGTTCAACCTGAAATATTGTCCCAAGCGATAATAGAGGGCGCCCGAGAAGTGGCCGTCGAAGCCCACGTAGGGCGATCCCACACCAATGATGTTGTAGGTGGATCGGTTGCGGAATCGCAGCGCCATGTTGGCTGCCGTGTTGCTGCCGCCAAACGCCATCACGTCGATGAGCGTCGAGGGGTTGATGTTCACCAGTCCGATCTTCTTGGCGCGCGTGTCGCGTGTGTAGTTCACCAGTCCCACCTGCACGCCGTGGGGATGTTCGAGCGCCACATTGATGAGTCCCACCTGCGATCCTGTGAGCGTGTCGGCGTAGTTGTAGCCGCCCACCTGCAGTCCGCGCATGCTTCCCGATGCCACATTGGCCAGCAGGCCCACCTGCGTGCCGCGGCGAACGCCCATGGCGATGTTCGACCCTAACGACAGTTGCAATCCCCTGAACGGTTGCATGGTGACGTTGTAGAACGCAGCCGCCTGCACACCGCGCAGCGATGTGGCGTAGTTGTTGATGGCCGACAGCTGCACACCTCGCACCACACCATAGCCCGACGTTATGGCTTGCAGCGATGCGCCCCGCAGGGTGTCGGCCGCTCCCACGATGCCCAGATCCACAGCTTTGGTGCGGGTGGAGTCGGCGTTGCGGTGGCCGATGGCCAGCGAGAGGCTTGCGCCGTGGTTGCGGTGGGGCGTTTGGGCGACGACCGATGGGGCGATACCTACCGATATAATAAGGAGTAAGAGGGCTTGATGAATTCTTTTCATGGGAATGGTGGGTTGAAATGTGTGGGCTTGACGCCTTATTGTTGCAAAAGTACAGAATAATTTTGATAGGCTCGATGAAATGTCTTAACTTTGACAACGCAAAAAACATTTATTATGAAGATAGGAGTGTTCTGCTCAGCCAATGAGCATATCGACCCCGATTTCTTCCGTTCGACGGAGGAGCTGGGCCAATGGATTGGCAGCGAAGGCCATCAGCTGGTCTTCGGAGGTTGCAATATGGGACTGATGGAGTGTGTGGCACGCGCCACGCACGAGGCGGGTGGCACCACCATTGGCATGGTGCCGCGTGTGGTGGAGCAAGGTGGCCGTGTGTCCGACTATGTGGATGTGCATGTGGCTTGCGACAACCTCTCCGATCGCAAGGACCTGATGTTGGCCCAGAGCGACGTGCTCATTGCCTTGCCGGGGGGCATTGGCACGCTCGACGAGGTGTTTACCGTGGCGGCAAGCCACACCATAGGCTATCATCGCAAGATGGTGATCCTCTACGACATGAAGGCTTTTTGGGCTCCGCTCATAGCCCTGCTCGACGACTTGCAGGCGCGTGGCTTCATCCGTGGCCATTGGACCGACTTCATCCGTGTGGCCCATTCGCTCGACGAGATACGGCAAGAGGTGAACAGAATCTGATAATCCTTATATTCTTCTTGTTTCGGTCTAACGGCCGATTGGGTTAAACGCAACAACGGGCCATTCCCCACACGAGGGAATGGCCCGTTGTGTTAGAAGCCTATGTTAGGGCTTTGCGGGCTTATTTGGCTCCGATCTCCTGGAGCAGGCGGTCGGCATGACCCCAGCGGTCCATGAGGTAGAGCACGAAACGAATGTCGACCGAGATGGTGCGAGCCAGCACCTTGTCGAACATGATGTCGGAAGCCAGGCTATCCCAGTTGCCGTCGAAGGCCAAGCCGATGAGGCGGCCCTGACCGTCGAAGAGGGGCGAACCACTGTTTCCACCCGTGATGTCGTTGTTGGTGAGCAGGCAGAGCTGCATCTTGCCCGTCGTCTTGTCGGCATAAGGGCCGTAGTTGGAGGCGCTCATCAGGTCGTGCATGATAGGCTCGGCCTGATAGTCGATCACGCCCTTGTCGCCGGCCTTCATCTTCTCCACGATGCTTTCTGATGTGGTGTAGTAGCCCGAGGGTTGTCCGCCGATGTTGTATCCGCCCACGCGGCCATAGCTCAGGCGCATGGTGAAGTTGGCGTCAGAGTAGTGGGGCATGTCCTCCTCCATGCGCAGCTTGGCTGCACAGAGCATGCGCTCTTGGTCCTCAATGCGCTCGGTGTTGGCGCCCAGGGCCTTCTTCAGGCGCTCAGCCACCTCCTTGAGGTCCTTGCCCAGGCGCACGCCGGGATCCTTGTCGAAGGCCTTGTTGTTGAAGTAGATGCGCTTGTTGTTCTTCATCAGCACGGTCTTGTTCCAGATGTCGTCCACGAAGCGGCGATAGTCGTTGCCATACTTGTTGGCGATGGTGGTGTAGAAGGCCGGCAGGTTGCGCACGTCGGCAATGTGCTCCTTGTAGTTTTTCAGCGAAACGGCCAGCACCTCCTTGTCGAGGCCCTCGTCCCAGGTCTTCTGGTCGTCGTCGTAGAGCAGGTAGCTCTTGCTCGGCTTCTTCTCGTTGCGCACCACGTTGGGACCCTGTGCGCCCATCATGGCGCGTGTGGTGAGCTCGTTGGTGCGGCTGAAACTCTCGCTGAGCAACAGCAGGTCGTGCGAGGCTGTGCTGTTCTGGGCGTAGAGCGCCTTCAGGGTGTCGAAGTTGAGCTGGCCCTTCAGGTAGCCTGTCGAGTCGACGTATGCCTTGATGCGGAACTCATAGTCGCGCTTCTGCTGGATGAGGCCGATGGAGTCGATGCACTTGTTCATGCCGATGGAGTTCTTCCAATAGTTGGAACTGGTGGCAAACTTCGAATCATACTTGATGCGAACGGCCTCGTCGGCTCTCATGTGGCGAACCATCACGTCCTGCTTCACGCCGCGGGCTTGTGAGCGGGTGGCGTTGCGCATGTGCATCTGCTCGATGCCATAGCTCGACAGGTAGCGCTCGGTGGATCCGGGGTAACCCATGGTCATGGCGAAGTCGCCTTCCTTATAGCCCTGCATGGACACAGGAGCCCAGTGCTTGGGATGATAGGGCACGTTGTCCTTGGAGTAGCGGGCCGGACCATTGGTCTTGGGGTCGGCGTAGATGCGGAACACGCTGAAGTCGCACGTTTGGCGCGGCCACATCCAGTTGTCGGTCTCGCCGCCAAACTTACCCATGCTCTTGGGAACGGTGAACACCAGGCGGAGGTCGTCAAACTGCTGGTAGGTGGTGGCAATCCACTGGTTGCCCTCGTAGAAGGCGTCGATGCTCACGTAGAGTGTAGAGTCCTGCGCCTTCACCTGCTGTGTCATGATGTTCTCCAGCGAGTCGATGGCAGCGGCCTGTCCCTCACGGCTAAGCTTGCTGAAGCCGGCCTTCTCGAGAACCGGGGTCACATCCTCCTGCTTCACCATAAAAGCCACGAACATGTCCTCGTTGGGCAGTTCCTCGGCATAGCTCTTGGCGTAGAAGCCATTGAGCATGTAGTCGTGCTCCACGGTGGAGTGGGAGCGGATGCTCTCGAATCCACAGTGGTGGTTGGTGAACACGAGGCCGTCGGGGCTGACCACAACACCTGAGCAATAGCCCGAGAAGTTGACCACGGCGTTCTTAACGGCCTGGTCGCCTTGGTACAGACTGCCGTAAGGCAACTGGAAACCGTAGCCGCACATCTGGTCGTAGACCTGAGTGGGCAAGTTGTAGAGCGTCCACATTCCCTCGTCGGCTGAAGCCGGCATGCTCAGGGTTAGGGCCGCCAGTGCGATAAATTGTTTGAGTTTCATAATGGATATGTTGTTGTATTATTTTCTAAATGCCCTCGGCCCTTGAGCCTTAGGGTGTATGTTGAACGATAAACGGTGCAAAATTACCTATTTTTTGCCTGAGGAGCGACTAAATGAACATAAAAAAGTGGTATCTTTGCAGCAATCGTTCTAATCTGAAATCGCAAAACAACTAATTTATATCTATGACAATCAAAACATTACTTCTTTCTTTAGCGATGGCAGGAGGTTCGCTTGGCGCGTCGGCGCAAGCCTACCACGACATTACTTCGGCCTATCTGCTCAACGCTGGTTTTGACACAAATTACACCTATGCCGTTGGCGACGAGGGCAATGCTGCGCCCAACGACATCAATTCCGTCAACTATTGGGACGTCACATCGGTGAAGGCCGGTGTGCTTGGCGTGTGGCAATGGGGATCGGCCAAGACTTTCTGCGGCCTCAGTGTGCCCGCCACGGGCTATGATGGCGTGGCTGGTGGTGGCTTGGCCTTTGGCTTGGTGACCACCAGCGGCATCAACATGCTGCAAGACTCGGTGAAGTTGCCCGCTGGCGACTATGAGGTGGTGATGGCCGTTTACAACGCCGCCGACAATGAGGAGGTGAGCACCAACTCATCGGCTTGGCATCCCTACAACACCCGCCTGTCCGCTCGTGTGCCGTTTACCAACACCAAGTTTGCCGCCCACGCATGGACTACCGATACCATTTCGTTCACCCTCGACCAAGAGGTGGCAGGCCGTTTGCGCCTGGGCTTTAGCGCTCGCAAGGAAGACCACGCCATGCCCGTGGTGGACTGGGTGAAGATTTTGCGCGCCACACCGCTCGGCGACGCCGACCTGGCGTTGCGCCGTGCCGACCTGGAGAGCGCCATTGCTGCCGCCAACGCGGTTCTGGGCGACGCCCAAGGCACTGCCGCCGATGAGCTGCGGGCAGCCGTGGCCCAGGCAGAGGGCCTGCTGAACAACGAGGAAGCCGACCTGGCCGACCTTTTGGTGGGTGCCACCAGCCTCAAGGCAGCTACCGCCAACTTCAAGTGGGGCAACTCCATCAAGGTGGTGACCGACAAGCGCTATCTGCGCGGAGCCACCATGGCCTTCGGTCGCATGAGCACCACGGCCAAGGCTACCGACATCAAGGAGCAGGGCTTCGTGATTAGCACGCAGGCCCATCCTACGGTGGCCGATACGAAGCACACCACCACGCTCTCGAACAATGGCACCATCTATTGCTTCAAGAACCTGAAGCCCGCCACTGAGTATTTCATGCGCTCGTATGTGGAGAACAAGAAGGGCAATGTGGCTTATGGCGACGAGATCCGTTTCTACACCATCCCCATGGGAACCATCACGCCCACCATTCGCAGCATCAGCGATGAGGCTGTGCGCAAGCGTATCACCGATGCCGTGAACACCGCCACCGACCTGTGGAACAACCTCACGGAGATGCGCGACTTCCGACCCAGCGTGGGCTACGAACCCGGCACACCGACTGCCGACTGCTCGTATGGCGGATGGGTGCGTGTGGGATCCAACGCCTCTTACCAATCGGCCGGAACCATCATGCACGAGTGGTTGCATGGAGTGGGTGTCATTCCTTGGGCCGACACGCAATGGAGCGTAGTGGGCGTGCTGCGCTCAGGCAGCCAGAGCGTCAGTGGCTCACAGAAAGGATCGGGCAACTGGTTGGGCGAGCGTGTGTCGGCCGTGCTCGATTTCTGGGACAACACCACGGGATCGTTCCTCCATGGCGACTACCAGCACATGTGGCCCTATGGCATCAATGGTGCCAACGAGGACAACCATAGCGATGTGCTCTATTATGGCAACAGCCTGGTGTGCCAGGCACTCGGCGAGGATGGCTTGGAGCACACCTCGAGCCACTACGCTGAGCCTTACTGGGCCTTCGAACACCAGGAGGGTGTGAAATACTACATCACCAATGAGAAGAAGGAGAATGGCCGTTACCTGTCGTACCTTACGGAGCGCGGCACCGCCGGCACGCTGACGCTCTGCCAGAAGAGCGCCGATGAGCTGGCCGCCAACGACAGTTGCGCTTGGTACATCAGCTTCACGCCCGACAACCAGTACTTCCAGTTCCGTAACGCCGCTACGGGCCGTTACATCACGTTCAATGGCTCTGTCTTCAGTGCGAAGAACGTGACGCCCGCTGACCAGCAGGACTTCCAGCTGATGAAGGGTCGCGTGGATGTCGATGCGGATGGCACACGCGGCTTCTGGATTACGCGCCATGCCGCCCGCAACCCGATGACACTGGCCGCCTCGAACGCCACTACGCTCACGCGCACCACGTTCAACCTGGCCAACACGGCTACGGGTCAGCGCTGGGTGATCCTCGATGAGGCACAGATGCGCGCCAAGACCACCACGGCCATGGGCATTGAGAGCATCACCGACAAGCAGCAGAACGGCGCCGCTGTGGCTCGCGAGGGCGTCTACACCCTCGACGGTCGTAAGGTGGCCCGCAGCGCCAACGACCTCAACGGTCTGTCGCATGGCATCTACATTGTCGATGGAAAGAAGGTAGCCAAGTAACATTCATCCCCATACAAACGAAGCGCCCGGTGCAATTCCTGCATCGGGCGCTTTGTTTGTGTGTGCGGCTTGTGGCTATTCGGTTAAAAGCATTGAGGCGGAGCACCTCGAAAGGTCTCCGCCTCAATGATATAGATGCGCTTAACGCGCCCTTACTTCAAACTCGTGGGAGTGAAGCGCAGGGTGTAAGAGTAGCTGCCGGTATTGGGAAGGTACTGCGACGGAGTGCCTTCACCGCAAGAGCCGTTGCCCACGCCGCTGATGGCTGCGTCGAAGTGGGCGTAGATGGAGCCTTGGCGTGTCATTTCATCGTTGTGCTTCTTGGTCATCCAAGTCTTTGCTGACCAATAGCTCTCCTGGTAGTGAGACATAGAGAACGACACATCGCCAACCGTTTCAATCTTCAGCGCCACCTTCGATGACGTGAGCGTGAGGTCGCGAAGGTTCTGATGGTCGCCGTTGGTCTGGGGATGCGTGTATTCCTCAAACAGGTCGTTCACGCAGGTTACATATCTTCCGAGGTAAGAGCCCGTCATGCGGTCGGGGTAGTTGGCCCAAGGACCGCGCCCGTAATACTCCACCTGTTCGAAGCCTTCGCCGAACTGCATGGCCAAGCCTACGCGGTAAGCCGTGTTATAACCGTTCTTGAAATTCACGTTCATGTCGACAACGCCATCGGGATAGATGGTGTAGGCGATGGTGTAACTGCGGTCGGAACTGCCAGAGACAGTGAGTGTCGCTGTTCCGTTGTTGTTCTTTTTCAAACTGCTGCTCACAGAGTAAGAGTTAGACGACCCCGTGTTATAAGGAGTGCCGTTGCGTGAGTTGTCGATGCTGAAGAACTGGCTGAAGGCGGGTGCGGCGTTCATGATGGTCTGATCGTTGTAAGTCCAGCTTTTCAGCGATCCGTCGCTGTTGAACGTCATCGACCAGCCGTTGCCGCTCACGGTGTTGCCGCTCACGCTGAGCGAACCGCTTGCCGTGTGTGAGCTGAGTGAGTTGTTGCGGTTTTGAACCACAAACTGCTCGTCGGCCACAGCATAGCCATTGTCCGCCCACAGGGTGCCGTCTTTCAGGACGAGGTAAACGTTCACCACCATCTCTTCGCCGCTCTGTGCGGTTGATTTGTAGGGGAGGCTCACGGTGCCGGTGCTTCCTGGTGTTACAGAGGGCATGTCAACCATGCCTTCCTCAGCCAACTCGCCGTTCTTCAGCACGCGATAGATGAGCTTGAAGTTGTTGAGGTTGGTGAATGCGTACTTGTTCTTAACCGTAAGCTTTTGGTTTGACAGCTGGGTGAAGTCAACATATTGGTACACCTTTCTCACCTCAGTGAGCTTCGACGACCACTTGCGGTCGGGGGTAGTGATACCGTTGTCCAGGAATGCGCCCATGAACGTGCTTTCATTGATGCCGCTTGGGGTCTGGTAGTCGTAGCCCTGCTTCCAATAGTTGAAGCCGTTGGGGGAGACGAGCGTGCTTGCGTAGGCTGTGCCGTTGATGACGCTCTTCGCCTTCTGTGGGTCGTAGATAGACTGGTCTACCCAGTCCCAGACGCAAGCACCGATGATGCCTGTGCTGTTCTCGATCACGTTCCAATAGTCCTTGAGTCTTCCCATGGCGTTACCCATGGCGTGGGCATACTCGCAGATGAAGTAGGGCTTGTTGTTCAGACCGCTTGAGTTGCTGCTCACATTGTCAACAGAAGGATACATGTTTGAACCGAGATCGGAATGGGAGGCGTCGGCCTCATAATGCACGATGCCTTCGTTGTTGGTCAGATCCTTTACTTTTTGGTAAGTGCTGCCGAAGTTGGAGCCTGAGCCCGACTCGTTGCCGAGCGAGTAGAACACCACGCTGGGGTGGTTGCGGTCGCGTCGCACCATGCGCTCGGTGCGGTCTACGTAGGCGGATGTCCAAGTTGAACTTGCCGAAAGTTCGAACTGTTGTGCGTTAGCTCCGTGGCATTCAATGTCGGCCTCGTCCATGCAGTAGAGACCGTATGCGTCGAAGAGTGCGTACATCTTGGGCTGGCGGGGATAGTGGGATGTGCGAACGGTGTTGACGTTGGCCTGCTTCATCAGCGTAACGTCTTTCATCATGGTCTCCAAGTCGATGGCGCGGCCATAGAGCGGATGCGTGTCTTGGGTGTTGACACCCTTGAAGAACACACGCTTGCCGTTGACAAGCACCTGCCTCTGGTTGTTATTGTTGACAACCTCCACCTTGCGGAAGCCATACTTGGTAGAGAACACCATTTCCTCGGATGTGCCGTCGAGCTGGCTCACCACAACCGTGTAGAGGTAAGGGTTCTCGGCGCTCCACGGAGAGAGGCCGTTGAGGTTGCTGAATGTAACCGTGTGGGTGGTGTTGCTGCTGCCGCTATAGGTGATGGTCTGTGAGCCCTTAGAGGTTCCAGTGGCGTCGAGGAGCTCCACCTTGATGTTCTTCTCCACGTTGCTCTTCGTGCGGTTGTCGATGGTAATGTCGACGGTCATGGTGCCACTGGTGTAATTGCTGTTGAGGCTTGAGTGGATATAGTGGTCGGAGATGAACACCTTCGGCGTGGCCACGAGATACACGTCGCGATGGATGCCCGAGAGGTGCCACATGTCCTGCCCCTCCAGGTAGCTGCCGTCGCTCCAACGGAAACAAGCCACAGTGATGTTGTTCTCGTTGGTTTGGTTAACAAAGTCGGTGATATCGAACTCGGCATCGGTGTTGGCGCCCTGTGAATAACCCACGTATTTACCGTTGATATAAACGGCGATAGCGCTGTAGGCACCATCGAAGTGAACCATGACGCGCTTGTCGTTCCAGTCGGTAGGCAAGGTGAACGTGCGACGATAGTAGCCCAAGGGGTTCGTGTCGCAGTTGCTTCGATAGTTGGCTTGGGTCGTCCATGAATTTTTGACTGGTGTGAAGGGATAACCCGGATTGCCCTCGTTGGTGTAGACGGGGGTGTCGTAGCCAGCCATTTCCCATGACAGCGGAACGCGGATGGTGTCCCAATCGCTTGTGGAAGCGGTGTTGCCGTAATAGGATGACGAAGGAGCCTGGTTGTAGTAGTTGCTGATGTACTTAAACTTCCATGTGCCATTCAGGCTCATGGTCATAGCTTTCGTAGGAGCGAGCCAAGGCTTTTCGTAGTTGGCGTCGGCCATCATGTCGGCGGAAGAAGCGTAGGGGATGTAAGTAGCGTGTGCGTCCTCCTTGTATTGGGCAAACTTTTGTGGGTTGTGAACCATGCTCACGTCGAATGAGCCGTGGTCGCCCGGTGTTTCTTCGGTGCTGCCACCGCCACCTTCGGTTCCACCACCGCCTTCTGATGCGCTTGCCTTGAGGAAGCCGAAGGCTGTGGCTTTCGTCTTTGAGGTGGTCTTGGTTAATCCTGTGCCTGATACTGCCAGATAATAATCAGATGAACTGTTTTGGGGTCTGCATGCCAAATAGTAGGTGCTGTTGCCTGCGTCTACAAGTTTCCATTCCTGGTTGGCGTTGGATTCTGATCCGCTGTTGTAATCGTATTCGCTGTCCCAGATGAGCGGAGCGGTGCTATTGGCTCCCGCCATGTCTATTGCGTAAATGGAGCCTTTGCTCTTGAAGTGCAAGGGGTACGAAGTGCTCTTGCTGGTGTATGCCGTCCATGTTTGGCTTGCCGTTTCCTTAACCAGTGTGCTTACGCTTAAGCTTGCGTTTTGCGATTGGCTTGCCACACCCAGGCATTGGGTTGCGTCGGATGCGAGGCAGATGTAATAGTCGTTGCCAGCAATGGGGGTGACAAAACTTCCTGACGTAACCATGTTGACGCTCTTGTAGGTGGCGTAGCTGCGGTTGTTGCCTTCTGTACTGCCAATTTCCACACTCGACAAAGCCAACAGGTCGCTAAGGTCGCTTTGGCTGCCATAGCTTGTGCCGTTAATGGTAAGACCGTCTATCGACAATTTTACCTTAATGGTACCCGAAGTGTTTGTTACATTTTCACGGATAGGATTCTGTTTCCCTTTGAGGTAGTTCACTTTCAAGGTTGAACTTGACTTAGTGTAGTACAAGTGGATGTGGTAAGTGTTATCACTAAACCAACTGGAAATGCCACTACCTATTGACAGAATGCATTCGTTTGTTGATGTGCTTTCGCAAGACGACAGGTCGATCTCCGCCTCGATGCTCTGTGTGTTAAAGTCGATAGTTTGGGTCTGAGAGAACGAGCTGCCGTTGGGCGAGTAGTTCGTCCAAAGAGCTGTCTTCGTGTCTGCCGCAAAAGCCTGCGTGGCAGCGAGTGCGAGCAGGGCTAACAGTGCGACGAGATGTTGCTTTATGTATGTTTTCATAAGGTCGTTGGGATTATTTGATTACTTTCTTTCCATTGACGATATACACGCCGTGTGGCAGGTCGTCGAGCGATGTGGCAGCGTGGCGCACCATCTGTCCGTTGGTGTTGTAAACGTTGAATCGCTGGATGTCGTTGGCGTCGATGTTTCCGATGCCCGTTGTGGTTCCGTCGAGCGACCACTGGGTGAACACGCGCGTGGCATTGGTTCCGTCGATGAGCACGGCGCGGAAGCCCTTGATGTCCATGTCGCTTACCAGATGATACACCTGGTTCTTGCGCAGCACGTATGAGCCCTTGGGCGCGGTGCTCTTGTGGAAGTAGCCGTGGAAGGTGGTGTTCTCGTTGGTAGAGCCCTGCAGCACCACGTCGGTTGGTTGGCCGACGAAAGCAGTGACGCCCTTGAAAGTGAAGTACTCGGGTTGGGTCGCACCCTCGGGGATATACACCAGGTAGGGTTTGCCTGCCTCGATGCCTGTGCATGTGCTGAACTCGAGCGTGGTTGCCGTGGCTCCGGTGAACTCAGCCACCTTGGCGTCGTTGCCAAACTGGGTCTTCACCTCATCGTCGCTGATGGCGAATGGCACACAAAGCGAGTTCCAGCTGTTAGCTGAGAAGGTACGCGTGAGGTGCACCTCGGCGCTGCCGGTGGTGCCGATGGATGGGGTGGAATAAGATTCTGATTTCTCGTCGAGAATTACAACAGGATCCTTCAGCTGTTCCTCCGAAATGAATTGCCATTGGGCGATGGTGAGGATGTTGCTTGGCTTGTAAGGTTGCGTGCGAACATCTTGCAAGACGGAGCTATAGTAGAGCCATTCGGTGTTAGACGCTTCCTTGCTTCGGCAGCCCAGCGCATAGCCGTTGCTGGTGGTGTTGAGCAGGCTCAGCGCCCACTCGTTGTAAGCGCCTTGGCCGTTGCATCGCGCCTTGCCGTGGAGCACGCCCGCCAGGTCGCCTTTGTTTGTAGTGAGGACCTGGAAGCCGTTGGCGTTGGTGGTCACCGTTACGGCCAGTTTGGCGCCGCCCAGGGTGAGCGTACCGTTATCAGCCGCGCTGAGAAACTTGCCCTCTGCCACATTGAGCAGGTAATAGCTCTTTCCTGCCTCGGGCTTGCTGCCTACGTAGTTGGCGGCATAGACGGCCGTCAGGCACGAGCAGAGAAGTGCAAGCGTAAGTGTGAAAAGTTTCTTCATGCTTATAGATAGTTTACTTGTTAATCTTCCCAAACATTGTCGCCCCAGACATTGTTGTTATCCTTGGCGTCGATTTCGTCGGGGTTGCCTTCTGTGGTGGGGCCCATACTTTCGGTCCCGTTAACGGTTAGGTCTTTGCCGCCTGACGCCGCCATGAGACTGCAGCCTGCGTTGATTTGGAACATCTCGGAGACAGGTCTCTCATAGGTTCTTTTTTTGCTCATAAAAAATAGTTAGGTGTTAAGTGGATGCTTGTCCACATGGGATGGGAAGGAAGGTGCGTTAGGCCGTATTGTGGCCTGGGCGCTCGTAGGCACATGCAACGTGCCCCCGCTGAGCGTGTTGGCCCAGCGAGCAACAGGCACATGAGCGCCTTGCCGCATGCCGCGGCATGACTTAAGGGTGGGGGATCCCATCACAGTGGTTGGTATTTAAAAAATTTTAATTTCAACAAATCAGTAGGTTATGTCAACAAACGCAACGTTCTGATATACAAACCGCTCGGCGTTCGTGGGGTTGACGTTCAGGCGTGGGTAAACGCCCTGTTTCACAGGGACAAAGGTACTTATAAAAGTTTAATAATGAGGTATAAAATACAATAATTTTTCTTTCGAAGTGTTTTATTCATCAGATCGCAACTCGCAAACGATGCGGCTTGGGAGGGCGTGGGGCGTTCCCCCAAGCGTGGTTTCGTTTGCCGATTCCCTCCTTCGTCGTGTCAGACTTTTTGGTTAAAAAGTTGTGTCGCGATTTTGAATGAACCAGCGATCGAAATGACCGTTTTTGCCCGATTTCATCGCGGAAAATGGCAGAAGCGTTTGCGATTGGGCATCTTTCGAGTTGCGAAAGACGCCTAACCGAGACTCGAAAGGTAAGCTATCGTCTTGCGGTTTGGCGTTTATCGAGGTGCGATACATGCCCAACCGTGAGGCGGAATGGAGGATGCGAAGTGTGGAATGATGAATTGCGAATGTAACACACTGACGGTTAGTGTGTTACATAGATGCGCTGGGAATGGCGTATTTGCGCCCAACATTTCTTTCGTGGAAAAGAAATGTGTAGATTTTGCTATAGATTGTTGCGATAATTGTGCGCGGGGCAACGAGGGCTTGCGACCGATGTGGCCGCAAGCCTTCGGTTTAGCGCTGCGCCTTGATCTGCTCGCCAAACTCCTTCGACACGTAGTTGAAGAGACTCTTGCAGCAGTCGGCCGAGAACTCCATGCCGCATGCCACCACCTTGTCCCATTGCTCGGGCGTGAGCCCTTGGGCGAGGTCGTTGCGTGTGATGCCGTATTTGAGTAGGCCATAGATGAATCCCGCGTTGAAGTTGTCGCCCGCTCCCACGGTGCTCACGGTGCTGGTGGGCGGCACCGGGTAGCTGCGCTTCAGGCCCTGGTCGGCGCGAAGCTCCACCGTGTCGGCGCCTTGTGTGCAGATAAACTTCTTGCAATAGAACGACACCTCGGCCGTGTAGACCTTGTCGGGGTCGCGCATCTTGTAAAGCACGTCGAAGTCCTCACGGCTGCCGCGCACAATGTCGGCATACTCCAGGTTCTCCAGGTAATTGGGGGTGATCTTCATCACCTCGTTGCGATGCGACGAACGGTAGTTCACGTCGTAATAGATGATGGCGCCATGGGCCCGGGCGTACTCCAGCAGTCCCACGATTTGCGGTCGGATGACGGGGTTGACGGCATAGAACGAGCTGAACAGCACGATGTCGTCGGGCTGGATGTCGGGGTAAACAAAGTCGAGCTGGTCGTGGGGATGGTCCTTATAGAAGATGTATTCGGCGTCGTTGCGCTCATCGAGAAACGCCAGGGAGATGGGCGACTTCGAGTCGGCGAACACGTTCACGTGGTCGGCGTTGACACCGTTTTCGCGCAAAAACCTGATGATATGCTCGCCCACGCGGTCGTGGCCGGCCTCGCCAATAAACGTGGCGTCGACGCCGCAACGGCCCAATGAGATAAGCGCGTTGAAGGCCGACCCGCCGGGGTAGGCGCCAATGGGTTGTTCGTTCTTGAAGATGATGTCGAGCACTGTCTCGCCTATACCTATAACTTTTCGCATAATCTTTGTTCCTTAAAAAAACATGGTGTGTTGTTGGCGTTGCCTCTTGGCTTGCGCCCGAATGACCTTAGCCGCTGCAAATTTCCATATTTTCAAGCACATTTCAAAGTAAAATTGGGTATTTTTGCACCCGAAATGAAATATAATACTTGCACACTCAGCAATGGCCTTCGCGTCATACATCTGCCATCGGCCTCGCCCGTGGTCTACTGTGGCTATCAGGTGGGCGCTGGATCGCGCCACGAGGATCGCGGCGACGAGGGCCTGGCCCACTTCTGCGAGCACGTTACCTTCAAGGGAACGGAGCGGCGCAGCGCCTGGAGCATCCTCAACAGCTTGGAGCAGGTGGGCGGAAGTCTTAACGCATATACCAACAAGGAGGACACGTGCTACTACGCCGCCATCCTCAAGGAGCACCTCACGCGTGCCGTGGCATTGCTCACCGACATTGTGTTCCACTCCACCTATCCGCAGGCGGAGATCGACAAGGAGGTGGAGGTGATCGGCGACGAGATAGATAGCTACAACGACTCGCCCGCCGAGCTCATCTTCGACGAGTTTGAAAACATCCTCTTCGACGGCCATCCGCTGGGCCATAACATCCTTGGATCGACCGAGAGGGTGCATGCGTTCACCACCGCCGATGCCTTGCGCTTCGCCCGTAAACACTACCGCACCGACAACGCCGTGTTTTTTGCCTACGGCGACATCAACTTCGCCCAACTAGTGAGAATGTTGAAGCGGGCAACGGAAGGAATAGAGGTGGGCGCAGCGGAACCCAACCTGCTACCTTTAGGGGCTGCAGCCGAACCCTCTGCCCATCGTGCGGAGCCCTCGAAAGCGGTGCCGACGAAGGAGATTGCATCGCCTTTGTGGGGACGTGTCATCCTGAGCGACCGCGACACCCATCAGGCCCATGTGGTGCTGGGATGCCGATCCTACGACGCCCACGACCCTCGCCGCACGACCCTCTATCTGCTCAACAACATGCTGGGTGGCCCTGGCATGAACGCCCGCTTGAATGTTGCGCTCCGCGAACGCCACGGACTGGTCTACACCGTTGAGAGCTCGATGGTGAGCTATAGCGACACGGGGGTGTGGTGCACCTATTTTGGTTGCGACCATCACGACACGCGGCGTTGCCTCCGTTTGGTGCGCCACGAGCTCAACCGCTTCATGCAGGCGCCCCTCAGCGAGAGTCAGTTGCGCGCCGCCAAGCGTCAGCTCATTGGGCAGATCGGTGTGGCGTGCGACAGTCGTGAGAGCTTTGCCCTCGACTTCGGCCGCATCTACCTGCACTATGGCTTGGAGAAGGATATTGAAGCCCTCTGCCGGCGTGTGGAGGCCGTAACTGCCGAGAGCCTCATGGAGGTGGCGCGCGACCTCTTTGCGCCCGAAAACCTGACCACCCTCATCTTTGGTAACCACGCCTAAGGGGCTTGGAGGTTGGTGAAGTCTAATTAGTGATTGGGCTTTAACGCAAAAAAGCCATTGCATGTGGCCTTCCCTTTTGAAGGTTTCATGCAATGGCTTCGCTTTTATAGGCTATCGGTCGTTGGACCGAAGTGGTTCATGCCATTTTGCTTTCGTATTTCTTGGAAGTTCTGTTAGCCTTGTTGGTTAGGCGAAACTGATGACTCCCTGCACGGTGTTGTTGCCGTTGTCGGTCTCCTTCTCTACTGTGTCGCCATTGGCTTGTTTGCGAATTTCCTCGAGCATCTGGCGGGTACGCTTGTAAGTAGGCGTGTTCTCCACGGCGAGAATCACATCTTCGTTGTCGAGATCGTTCTGGTTGAAGATGAAGATGTGCGGACGGCGCTTGTACTGTGGGTTGTTGGCGTCCTTGCCATAGTAGCGGTTGCGACGGTCCTGGCGCTCGGCCTCCTTCTCCTCCATCTCAGCGATGCGGTTCGACTCCTCGATGGTGCGTCGGGTGCGACGGTCCTCCGGCTCCACGTCTTCGATGCCGAAGCCCGTGGCGAGGATGGTTACCTTCACCTTCTTGCCCAACTCCGGGTCGAGGGCGATACCCCATTTGATCTCGAAGTTGCCGCCAAACTGGGCCATGAAGTCGTTCACATCGTTCATCTCCTCCATCATGAGGCCCGAATGGTCGTTGTTCTTGCCGTTCGAGAAAGCGATGCTCAGAAGGATCTTCTTTGAGTTGAACACATCGTTGTCGTTGAGCAACGGTGAGTTGAGCGCGTCGTCGATGGCCTTCTTTACGCGGCCTTCGCCCTCGCCGTAACCCGTGCTCATGATGGCCACGCCACCGTCCTTGAGCACCGTCTTCACGTCGTTGAAGTCGAGGTTGATGAGGCCGTGGGTGGTGATGATCTCGGCAATGCTCTTCGCTGCCACGCTGAGCGTGTCGTCGGCCTTGCCGAAGGCGTCGAGCACGTTGAGCTCCGGATAGATCTCACGCAGACGCTCGTTGTTGATAACGAGCAATGCGTCGACGTGCTTGGCCATCTCCTCCACGCCGTCGAGCGCCTGGTCGATCTTGCGAGCGCCCTCAAAGCGGAACGGAATGGTTACGATACCCACGGTGAGGATGCCCATCTCCTTGCTCACCTGAGCGATGACGGGAGCGGCTCCGGTGCCTGTTCCGCCACCCATACCTGCGGTGATGAACGCCATCTTCGTGCCGTCGTCGAGCATGCGGCGTATGTCGTCGACGCTCTCTGTGGCTGCCTGACGGGCGCGCTCGGGACGGTTGCCGGCTCCAAGGCCTTCCTTGCCGAGCTGCAGATGCACGGGCACGGGACTGTCGTTGAGTGCCTGTGCGTCGGTGTTACAGAGCACAAAGGTCACGTCGTGTATGCCTTCGCGATACATGTGGTTGACCGCATTGCCGCCGCCTCCACCAACACCAATCACCTTGATGATGCTGTTCTCCTTGTCGGGCGATCCGAAATCGAGGATGGAGGGTCTGCCGCTGTCTATGATTTGCATGTTGTTATCTTTGTCTGCCATAATGGTCATGCTGTTTGTTGTCTAAATGTTGCTGCTTGTTCTCGTGGTGATGTTGGTTGGAGGCTTACTTCTCGTCTTCCTCTTCGATCATGTTTCCGACAAACTTCTTGAAGGCGCGCCATGCCTTTCTGGGAGCTGAGTTCTCGCGTTTCTTGCGGCGCTCTTCCTCCTCAGCCTCGGCCTTGGCCTGCGCCTCGGCACGCTCCTTCTCCTCGGCGGCCTTGCGGGCGGCCTCGCGAGCGGCCTCCTCGGCGGCCTTCTCGGCCTCGGTGAGCACCTTGCCAGTGCCTGTTCCCTCGATGGTCTTGGGCTTGCGGATCTCGGCTGCGGCCTGAGCCTTGTTGTCGCCGTTGCCGCTAAATAGGTCGTTGGTGATGGGTGCGCCCGCGCAATTCATGTCGCCCTTGGCCAGCAGGCCGAGGATGGTGCACATCGTTCCGTCCTTGGCGTTGATCGAAGGATTGCTGGAGTTGATGGTTTGCGATACAAACTTGGCCACGCGAATCTTGTCGACGTGGGTGTGGTTGCGGAAGGCGCGATCAATGTTCTTCATGTTGGCGCCGCCGCCTGTGAGGATGATGCCGCCAAGAAGCTTGTCGGAGTACTCGTTGGGCACTTGGCACCATACGTTCTCCACAATCTCCTGCACGCGGGCTTCCACGATGTCGACGAACTTGCGCTCCTCCACGCTGCGGTCGTTGTCGATGGGATAGGTCTTGCCAGGGTCGATCTCGTTGGCGTCGGTGTAGGCCGAGGCGTAGTTGATCTTCATCTGCTCGGCATCCTTCTCCTCCATCTGCAGTGATGCGATGTCCTTGGTGATGTTGTTGCCTCCCAAGGGAATGACGGTAAGGTTGCGCAGAATCTTCTTGTAGAACACGGCCACTGTTGTGGTGTCGGCACCCAAGTCGACCAATACGCATCCGCTGCGCTTCTCGGCCTCGGTGAGCACGCTGTCGGCCAAAGCCAAGGGCGACAGGTACATCTCTGCGATGGCGATGCCAGCGTTGTCGAAGCATTTGTTGATGTTGCGGTAGAATGCTTTGCGCCAAAGGATATTGATGAAGTTGCCCTCGATGCGTGAGCATTGTATGCCCACGGGGTCGAGTTGGTACTGGTTGTCGATCTTGTACTCCTGTGTGGCGGCGTCGAGAATCTCCAGCTCAGGGTATTGCATGCTGCGATTGGCATCCATCAGCTCGTTGATCACGTCTTGCGTGATGATGGTGTCGTTGGGCAGGTCTACCACGTTGGTGTTTTTCACGCTACGGATCGACTGTCCTCCAACGCCCACATATACTTGGGCTATGTTTGTTTTCAGCGTTCTTTCAAGTTTCGCGACTATGTTGGTTAGTGTTTGAACCGTCTTGTCGATATTGTAGGCCACGCCCTTACGGATGCAAGAGGTGGAGTCTTCCTTGACCACGGCAAGCACGTTGATGCTGCCATCGAGGTTTTTCTTGCCCGCAATACCGGTCATCTTCGATGAGCCCAGTTCAATAGCTACTATAAATTCTGCCATAGATCTATGATAATTATCAATTCAATTTTTGTTTCTTGCAAATGATCTGATTGTCAAACTCCACGTTGATGTAAGAGTATTTGTTCCATCCGGCCTGCGCCAACCCGTACTTATAGAACTTCTGTAACCTGTCGAGCTTGGTGTTGACGTAGGCTGTCACCAGTTTCTTTCGGTCGTTGACGTATGAGGTTTGTGGCAGTTGGCCGATGTAGATGATGTGGTTTCCCACGCGCGGCACCAGTTCTATGCCGTAGTCGGGCAGCACATTGATCTGCACAATTTGGTTTTTCCAGAAGTCGCTCGCCATGAGTGTGCTTCCCACGTGCGCCACATAGTTGCGCGCAAACCATTTGTTGATGTGCCCGGTGGCGATGATGAGGTCGCTGGTATAGTGGGAATTGGGCATGATTCGGTTGTCGTCGTCGAGGTAATAGTCCTCTCCGTTGGCCGCCTTGATGCGCAGGGTGGGCATTCGTTGGGTGAGGTAGATATGCACCGTGCCGTCCTGTGTCTTGTAGCATTGTGTGGTCTTGACGAACGGACTCTGGCCCAGCGTCTCCTCGATGGTGCGTGCGTTGATGTCGCGCATCCGCTTGTTGAGCGGATAGATGTTGCCTTTCTGCAGTCGCGCCTTGATCTCCGCCGCCGTGATGAAGCCGTTGGTCGTCTCGTCCTGGATGTCGATGCTCACCTTCTTGCATACGGGCGCCTCCTCTTTCGGCTTGTTGAAAGAGGCGAAGGCCACCACGATGTAGGCTCCGAGCGCTACATCGAGTGTGATGAGTAGGGTTTTCTTCCAGTTGAAACGCATGGTGATGATTAGTTGTTGGCCTTCTCCTTGGCCTCAATGAGCTTGGCTATCTGTGG
Organism: Hallella sp.; assembly: GCF_037460745.1. NCBI lineage: Bacteria > Pseudomonadati > Bacteroidota > Bacteroidia > Bacteroidales > Prevotellaceae > Hallella > Hallella sp. The sequence continues at coordinate 31,142 of NZ_JAXVAE010000066.1, forward strand.
CACGTAGTTGTCGAGGTCGCCTGCTCCAAGGGTGATGAGCACGTCGAAATCGCGGCTTTTCACCAGTTCGAGCACGTCGTCCTTCTTTATCTTGCTCTTCTCCACGCCTGGCTTCAGGTTGTCGTAGATGAGATCGGAGGTCACTCCCGGGATGGGCAGCTCTCGTGCGGGATAGATCTCAGTGAGGATCACCTCGTCGAAATGGCTGAGCGCATCGGCGAAGTCTTTGTAGAAATCGCGTGTGCGAGTGTACAGGTGGGGCTGGAAGATGACCGTGATCTTTCGGTTCGGATAGATCTCCTTGAGACTCTTGGCGCTCTGCAGGATCTCCTTCGGGTGGTGCGCATAGTCGGAGAGAAGCACGTGGTGGGCGTTCTTCACCTTGAAGTCGAAGCGTCGATCCACACCGTGATAGGTCTCCATTCCATAGCGCAGTTCCTGCGGAGTGCAACCGTTGAGCTGTGCCATGGCCATGGCAGCCACGCCGTTCTCGATGTTGATGGGGATGGGTTGACCGAGGTGCACGTTCTCGACATTGCCGACGGGTGAGATGAAATCGAACGAGATCTCACCGTCTTCAATCTTGATGTTCTCGGCATGGAAGTCGCCCTTGTCGCGGCTGTAGGTATAAGTCTTTACGCCTTCCTGCACGTTAGCCTTCATCTCCAGGTCGGTATGGATGATGAGTGCGCCACCCGGCTGGATGAGTTCCGAGTAATGACGGAAGCTCTCCAGGTAGGCGTCTTTGGTTCCGTAAATGTCCAAGTGGTCGGGATCGGTGGAGGTGATGACGCTCATCCATGGGCGCAGCCAGTGGAAGGAGCGGTCGAACTCATCGGCCTCGATGACCACAAAGTCGCTCGAGTCGGAGAGGATATAGTTGGTGCCGTAGTTCTTTGAGATGCCTCCAAGGAACGCATTGCAGTCGATATGGCTTTGGTGCATGATGTGAGCGCACATGGTGGATGTGGAAGTCTTTCCGTGTGTGCCCGCCACACACAGTCCCTTGTGGGTGCGTGTCAGCGTTCCGAGCACCTGAGCGCGTTTCTCTATAACGAAGCCGCCATCGCGGAAGTATTGCAGTTCCTTGTGTTCGGCCGGAATGGCCGGTGTGTATACCACGAGGCAAGATGCGTTGTCGCGGCAAGCGTGTGGTATTTCGTCGACGTTTTCCTCATAGTGAATGAGCATGCCTTCCTTCTCCAGGTGGCGCGTCAGGTCAGACGGCGTGCGGTCGTAACCGGCCACTACCAGTCCCTTATGTATGAAATAACGTGCGATGGCGCTCATGCCGATGCCACCAGCGCCGATGAAATACACGGCTTTAATGTCCTTCAGTTCCATTGTCTTTTATTTATCTCCTTGTTGACCGCTAAGGTCTTATTGTCCTCACTTTCACTCCTTGTTTCCGAATATTATTCTCCCCAAGCCAACTTCACCACCTCGTCGGCGATGACGTCGGCCGAGTTTTTCAGTCCGAGCGCCTTGATGTTTTCGCTGAGCGATGCCAGTTTGCTGTCGTTTCCAACTGTTTGAAGCGCGGTGTGGAGCAGCTCGTGGGGTGCGTCGGCGTCTTTCACGTAGATGGCCGCGTCCTTGTTGACGAGCGCCATGGCGTTCTTCGTCTGGTGGTCTTCTGCCACATTGGGGCTGGGCACGAGGATGACAGGCTTTCCGATGAGGCAGAACTCGCTGATGGAGCTTGCTCCGGCGCGGCTGATGACGAGGTCGGCGGCCTTGTAGGCGGCGCCCATGTCGCTGATGAAGTCGAGTACCTTGAGGTTGGGAATGTCGCCAAACGCCTTGACGGCTTGGTTCATCTCCTCATTGTAATACTTGCCGGTTTGCCATATAAACTGCACATCGGCGTTCTTTACTATGTCGAGGTGTTGCTTCATGCTTTCGTTGACCGTGCGCGCTCCGAGGCTTCCGCCCACGAGCAAGACGGTCTTCTTATCGGGATTCAGGCCAAAGCTCTTGCGAGCCTCCTCCTTTGTCATGGTGTTGTCGAGCACGTTTTGTCTGACGGGGTTGCCTGTCTTGACAATCTTTTCGGCGGGGAAGAAGCGCTCCATTCCATCGTAAGCCACGCAAATCTTCGAGGCTTTCTTGGCCAAGAGCTTGTTGGTGACGCCCGCGTAGCTGTTCTGCTCCTGTATGAGACAGGGTATTCCCTTGCTTGCGCACACGTTGAGCGTTGGGCCGCTGGCGTATCCGCCCACTCCCACAGCAGCCATGGGCTTGAACTGCTTCACAATCTTCTTGGCGATATATTGGCTCTTCCAGATCTTGAACAGGACCGCGACGTTCTTCAGCAGGTGCTTGCGGTCGAATCCGCAGATGGGTAGTCCCTTGATTTCGTAGCCTGCCGCAGGCACTCGATGCATCTCCATTCGTCCGAGAGCTCCCACAAACAATATCTTGGCATTAGGGTGCTTAGCCTTAATGGCGTTGGCGATGGATATGGCCGGGAAGATATGGCCCCCTGTTCCTCCTCCGCTGATGATGATTCTTAACTCCTTGTCCATAATCTCTTATTTTTGCAAAAGTAATCAATAATTCCCACTTCTGATCATTTTCAATCCTTTTTCTTGCATGCCTGCTGATATCCCTTGAGTGGGTTTGGGGGAAGAGCTGCAGGTGTTATGCTGTGGCTGTGGCCACGGTTCTCTTATTTGTTGTGTCGTCTTTCACCTTCTTTGCCGTTCGGCTCACACTCAGGATGATGCCGATGTAGACACAGTTGACGATGGTCGACGTGCCACCTTTACTGATCAGCGGCAACGGTTGACCCGTCACCGGCACCAGACCCACGGCCACACACATGTTGAACAGCGCTTGCACCACGAGCAATAGCGCCAGTCCCATGGCCAGGAAGGCCGGGTAGTTGTTCTCGCATCGGTTGGCGATACGTCCGGTTCTGAACAACAATATGATATAGAGCATGGCCACGACAAACGCCCCCTCGATGCCCGTCTCCTCAATGATGATGGCATAGATGAAGTCGGAGAAGGCCTGCGCCAGGAAGTCGCGCTGCACGGAATTGCCCGGTCCTCGTCCCACGATGTTGCTGGTAGCGATGGCAATTTTGGCGTGCGCTTCTTGCGCTCCCTTGTCGAGGTCGACCTTCTCAGGCGGCACTTCCTTCGAGTTGAGGAACTTGTCGATACGCGATTTCCAAGTGTCGAGTCGGTGCAATACGCCCTTGTGCCCCTTCGAATTCTCGGTGCTTACCGTCTGTCCGTTGGCCAAGGTCTGTTCTGTAAGGTTTTGTGGTTGCCCCTCTTTTTCCGTATCCTCACCAATGGCCATGACCGCCGTTACCACCATGACGATGAGCAGCACGACCGTTAGCACCAATTTTCCTATTTGTTTGCCTGGTACGCGCCCGATGATCATCATGAAGAAGATGACCGCGGCCAACAGAGCGGCCGTTGACAGGTTCTCCAATCCGATGAGAACCAGGAATGGCAAGGCCATCTGTATGATGTATCTCATGGCCTTTCGGTCCGCTCCCTTATCAGTTTGCATGGCGCTTAGGATTTGCGCTGTCATCAAAACCAACGCTCCCTTTGCCATCTCCGAGGGTTGGAACTGCACGCCCATGATGGGAATCCATCGGCTTGCGCCGTTGGTCGATTGTCCTAAGCCAAGCACCAGCAATAGCAATATTCCTGCGAAGAGGAGCATGATGGGAGTCAATAGCTTGAAGTACTTGCAGTTGATGTTGAGCGTAACCACCATCAATCCGAAGCCCACGACGATGAGCGCCATGTGCTTGATGATGGGCGTGAGGTAGTTTCCGCCTTTGTAGGTCAGCTCCGAGGAGGCAGAGAACACCTCCACGATGCTGATGATGCAAAGGAAGAAAAAGACCATCCAGATGACCTTGTCGCCTTTGAATAGGTTGGATAACTTCTTGTTCATTTCGTTTGTTGGGCTCATGCGCGGCTTTCGTGCCGCCCATTGGCTATAAACTTCTTACGAGTGTCTTGAATTGTTCGCCGCGATCCTCCATGTTCTTAAAGAGGTCGAAGCTTGCGCAGCAGGGCGAAAGCAGTACGGTGTCGCCGGGACGGGCCATCTCGTAGCATGCCTCCACGCACTCCTTCATGCTGTGAGTGTCGCGTACGGGAATGCCGAGCTCGTCGAAATTGGCGTGCAGTTTGGCGTTGTCGGCACCGAGGTACACCAGTCCCGAGCACTTCTGCTTCACCAGCTCCTTGATCTCGTTGTAATCGTTGCCCTTGTCTTTGCCGCCGAGGATGAGCACCACAGGCGTCTTCATGCTTTCCAAAGCGTACCAGCAGGCGTCGACATTGGTGGCCTTCGAGTCGTTCACATAGTGCACGCCCCTCACGTCGCACACCTTCTCCAGTCGGTGTTCCACCCCGGGGAAGTCGCTGAGGCTCTTGCGGATAATCTCCTTCTTGATGCCCGTGATGTTGGAGGCCAGGCCGGCCGCCAGCGAGTTGTAAATGTTGTGCTTGCCCGTGAGCGACAGTTCCTCTTGCTCCATGTTGAACGGGGTGGGGAACTCCAGCTTGTACTGTCCCTCCTCGATGTAAGCGATGGAACCCTCCTCCTTCAGTTCTGAGAATGGGCAGGCCACGGCCTTGATGTCGTATTTCTTCAGTTCCTCCTTGATCACCGGGTCGTCGTTCCAGTAGATGAAGCTGTCCTCGGCCGTTTGGTTCTGCGTGATGCGCATCTTGGCAGCCGCATAGTTCTCAAACTTGAAGTCGTAACGGTCGAGATGGTCGGGCGTGATGTTGAGCAGGATGGCGATGTTGGCGCGGAAGTCGTACATGTTATCGAGCTGGAACGAGCTCAACTCGATGATGTAATACTCGTGCGGATCCTCAGCCACCTGCAACGCCAGGCTTCGGCCAATGTTGCCCGCCAAGCCAGCGTCGTAGCCCGCCGCCTTGAAGATATGGTAGATGAGCGACGTCGTAGTGGTCTTTCCGTTCGATCCCGTGATGCAAATCATCTTCGAGTGGGTGTAGCGTCCGGCAAACTCAATCTCGCTGATGATGTGCGTACCCTGCGCCATGAGCTTCTGGATCATGGGTGCCTTCTCGGGTATTCCTGGGCTCTTGATGATCTCGTCGGCGTTGAGGATGAGTTCCTCCGTATGATGTCCCTCCTCCCACTGAATGCCGTGGTCGTCGAGCACCTTCTTATATTTATCGTTGATTTTCGACATGTCCGACACGAATACGTCGAACCCCTCCTTCTTGGCCAGCACGGCGGCTCCTGCACCACTCTCGCCAGCTCCTAAAACTACGATTCTCTTCATTGCTTTCATTTTGTCGATGGTTGTTGTATAGGGGTGTTCGCGCCCCTTTGTTTGCCGTTTTCGCGCCTTACCTTATCTTCAGGGTGATGATGGTTAGGGCTGCGAGGATGATGGTCACGATCCAGAATCGGATGGTGATTTTCGACTCGTGCTTGGGTGCGTGCGGTGCCTTGATGAGGTATTTGCACTCGGGATCGAGCTGCTCGTCGGTCACACGGAAGTTGTCGTGGATCGGAGTGCGCTTAAAGATGCGCTGCTTCACGCCCTTGTGCTTACCTATTTTGTAGTACCACACTTGGCAGATGACGCTGAGGCTCTCCACGAAGAACACGCCGCAGAGAATGGGTAGCAGCAGCTCCTTGTGGATGATGATGGCGCCCACACCAATGATACCGCCGATGGTGAGCGATCCCGTGTCGCCCATGAACACCTGCGCGGGGTAGGCGTTGTACCACAGGAAGCCGATGAGGGCGCCCACGAAGGCACACATAAACACCACCAGCTCTTGCGTGTCGGGTATGTACATGATGTTGAGGTAGGCTGCAAACTCGATGTGGGAGCTCACATACGCCAGTATGCCCAAGGCCACGCCGATGATTGCCGAGTTTCCGGCGCACATGCCGTCCATGCCGTCGTTGAGGTTGGCGCCGTTGCTCACGGCCGTCACCACGAAGATGGTCATGATGACAAACAGGATCCATCCAGCCGCCGTTTTGTACTTACCGCAGAACGACATGATCTGCGAGTAGTCGAGGTTATGGTTTTTCACAAACGGGATGGTCGTCTTGAGCGACTTCTCCGCCTCTGCGCTGTGGCTCACCACCATCTCCTGTCCGTTTTGGCGTTCCATGGTCAGGTTCTCGTTCATCTTCACATCGGGCGATGCCCAGAGCACCAGTCCTACGATGAGGCCGATCGACACCTGTCCCACAATCTTGTATTTGCCTTTCAGACCCTCCTTGTTGCGGCGGAAGATCTTGATGAAATCGTCCATTCCGCCGAGGAATCCGAGCCACAGGGTGGTGACGATCATCAGGATGAGATAGATGTTTCTCAAGCGTCCGAGCAGCAGCACGGGGATAAGGATGGCCACGATGAGGATGATTCCACCCATCGACGGCACTCCGATTTTCTTCACGCCGAACGGGTCGATGGAAGCGTCGCGTTGCGTCTCGGTGATTTGTTTGCTCTTAAGATACTTGATGAACCGCTCGCCAAACCACGTTGAGATGACCAGCGAGAGGATGAGCGCCAGCAATGCACGGAAGGAAATGTATCCCCACATGCCCGATCCGCTGATGCCAAACTGTTCTAAGAACCTGAAAAGATAGTATAACATGCGTTGTCGTTTTTAATTTGTGATGTGGCGGTCGCTTGTGTGGGCCGCCGTGGCTGTTGCCCGCAGAAGGGTAGTGCCTTATGCGTTGAATATCTCGTGCAGCACCTCCTTGTCGTCGAAGTGGTGCTTCACCCCCTTGATTTCCTGGTAGTTCTCGTGTCCCTTTCCAGCCACGAGAATCACATCGCCCTTTTGGGCCATCATGCAAGCGGTCTTGATGGCCTCCTTGCGGTCTACGATGGCCACCACCTTCTTCATCTGCTCCTTGTTGAGTCCGGCCAGCATGTCGTCGATGATGGCCTGCGGGTCCTCGAAGCGCGGGTTGTCGCTGGTGATGATGACCCGGTCCGACTGCTTCACGGCCTCCTGTGCCATGATGGGTCGCTTGCCGTGGTCGCGGTTGCCTCCTGCGCCACACACGGTGATGATCTGTCCCTTTCCGTTGAGCACCTCATGGATCGACGACAGCACGTTGGCCAGCGCGTCGGGCGTGTGGGCATAGTCGACGATGGCCGTGTAGCCGTCGGGCGACTGCACCGGCTCCAGTCGGCCACTCACGCTGTGGAGGGTAGAGAGCGTCACGAGGATGTCCTCGGGAGCCTTGCCCAGCATGCGTGCGGCGCCATAGACCGCCAACAGGTTGCTCACATTGAACTTACCGATAAACTGCACACCCACCTCATGGCCGTCTACGTCGAGGTACATGCCAGCGAAGTGCATCTCGATGATGCGTGCGCGGAAGTCGGCCATCTGTCGGATGGAGTAGGTCTTCACCGTGGCCTTGGTGTTCTGCACCATCACCATGCCGTTTTTGTCGTCGGCGTTGGTAATGGCGAAGGCCGTCTTGGGCAGGCCGTCGAAGAACGCCTTCTTGGCGTTGCGGTAGTTCTCGAACGTCTTGTGGTAGTCGAGATGGTCGCGTGTGAGGTTGGTGAAGATGCCGCCGGCAAACTTCAGTCCGCTGATGCGCTTCTGTGCGATGGCGTGGCTTGAGCACTCCATGAACGCATACTCGCACCCCGCCTGCACCATGCGGCCGAGCAAGGCGTTGAGCTCGATGGGGTCGGGCGTGGTGTGGTCGGCCGGAATGGCCTCGTCTTCGATGTAGTTGCACACGGTAGAGAGCAGTCCGCACTTGTGCCCCATCTTTCGGAACATATTATATAATAAGGTGGCGATGGTCGTCTTTCCGTTCGTTCCCGTCACACCCACCAGCGTGAGGTGGTGCGAGGGGTCGCCATGGAAGAGCGTTGCCACCTTGCCAGCGGCGTCCTCGGTGTCGGCCACCTGCACATAGGTCACGCCCTCGGCCTTCGCCTCCGGCATGTCCTGGCACAACACGGCCTTCGCCCCGAGCTCTATGGCCTTGGTGATGAACTGGTGCCCGTCGACCTGCGTGCCCTTCATGGCCACGAACAGATGTCCCGACTTCACTTTTCGGGAGTCGATGTTTACTCCCGTGATGTCTACGTCCACGTCGCCGACGATGGCCAGCGGCTTGGTGTTCTTCAACAGCTCTTGCAGTTTCATATCTTTATGCTTTATTGTTATTCTAATTTCAGCGTGCAAATTTCGCCTTTCTTGATGTAGTGGCCAGGCTCAAGACTTTGCTCCACCACCTTTCCGCGCCCCCTGACGATGCACCTCACACCTCGGCTCTCGATGAGATACACGGCGTCGCGTGCTCCCATTCCCATCACGTTGGGTATGTATTTGCGGCTGGCCATGCCCTCCTTCTTGAGCAGCACGCTTCCGGCGTTGCGCTGTGCTGCGCCCCATACGAGGGCGGCTTGCGTGGCCGGTGTGGCGTAGTTGGTGGTGGTGTTGATGCCCAGCAGCGACAGCACGCGTTGTGCCGAGAAGATGTTGCCGTTCTTCACGTCGGGAATCGGGTGGGAGGTCGAGTCGCGCGCGTCGCTGATGTCGTACCTCACATATTTGGCCATGATGCCTTCGGCGATGTCCTTAAACACCTGTCCGCTCATCCATCCGTAGGCCGGCAGACCTTGTTTCTGTATGCATACGATGCAACTGTAGTAGGGCTTGTCCTTCTCGCCAAACCATCCGGCGAAGGAGAGCAGGTGGTTGGGCGCTCCCTTGTAGGATCCGTTCTTGGCGATCATGGCTGTACCCGTCTTGCCACACACCCAGAAGTTGGGACTGTTGGCCTTCTTTCCCGTTCCGTTGATCACCACACGGTGCAACAGGTCTTGCATGATCTTGATGGTCTTCTCGGAGGCGATCTGCTCTCTGCCCTTCACCACTTGGGGCGGATAGGCCGTCAGCGTGTCGCCGTTCTTCACGGTGGCCTTGACGAAGCGCGGCTGCATCATGCGTCCGTTGTTGGCGATGGCGTTGTAGAAGGTCAGCGTGTAGATGGGCGGAATCTGCGTCTCGTAGCCGATGCTCATCCATAGCAGGGCCGTCTTGCTCCAGTTTTTCCATTGTCCGTTGGGGTAGCGCTCCGGCATTCTGATGCTCGGGCGCGCGTGTCCCTCTATAGGAATGCTGATGTTGGGGTCGTTGATTCCGGTGCGCCATATTCCCTTTACAAACCTCTCTGGGTTGTTGTGGTAGAAATGGTCGACCATGTAGCTGACGCCGATGTTGGAGCTGAGCTCCATCGCCTTGCCCAGCGAGATGGTGCCGTATCCGCCCGAGCGCCAGTGGCTGTCCTTCATGTCGCGTCCGTAGACGTGCCACACACCGTTGCCGGTGGGTATCTTGAATGTGGTGTCGCACACGCCATCCTCCAGGGCGGTCATCACCGAGGCCGCCTTGAACACCGATCCCGGTTCCACGAGGTCGGTCACGGCGTGGTTTTGTATCTCTCGGTACTTGCCGTCGACGCAACGCTCCAGGTTGACGATGGCCTTGATGTCGCCGGTTTTCACCTCCATGACGATGGCCACGCCAAACTCGGCGTCGATCTCCTGCAATTTCTTCAGCACGGCGCGTTCGGCCAGGTCTTGCATGTTCACGTTGATGGTGGTCATGATGTCGGCTCCCTCCACGGGCTCGCGCTGTATGATGTCCATGTATTTGCTGAGCACCTTGCGGCGGTTCTTCAGGCCGTCGGTTCCGCGCAGCAATGAGTCGTAGGAGAACTCCAGGCCGCAACGCGGCGTGCGGCCCATGTCCTTCTCGTTGAACATCGATCCGATGGTGCGTGCCGCCATGTTGCCGTAGGGTCGTGTGCGCGACTGCAACTCCTGCGGGATGAAACCGCTCTGGAAGCGCTTCAGGCAGAAGACGGGCAGCTGCTTCACCTCCGAATAGGTGTTGTAGTTCACACGCTTCGGCCAGATGGGGTAGTAGCGCTTGCCCTCGCGGCGCCCTTTCTCAAGGTGCGCCTTGAAGTCGTGGGCGCTCTTCTCGGGGAATATGTCGTGCAGTCCCATGCAGATGCTGTCGAGCTTGGCTTCCCAGAGCGAGTCGTTCTTGGCCTCGTGGAGCTGTTCGAAATCCATGTAGAGCTTAAACTCGGGCAGCGACGAGGCCAACAGCTGGCCGTCGTCGCTGAGGATGTTTCCACGCTGTGAGGGCACCGGCACGCTGTCTCGTGTCTCGCGCTTGGCCACCTGCTCCCAGTAGGATCGTTGCGCCGTCATGATGTAGCCTGCCTTGATGAGCACAGCGAGGGCCACCAGGGTGAGCAGCATGCAGATGAGGCTGTAGCGCGGCATGACCTTTTTTTCGTTAAACTTACTCATGACGGATTATTGACCATTGGGAATTTCTATAAAATAAGGAGGTTGGCTGGCTATCTTCAGCACGCTGTCCTTGTTGTCTTTCAGCATCTCGAGCACGTTGCTCTCCCTGCTGAGTTCGGTGAGCTCGCTCTCGCTGCTGAGCGCCTTGTACTTGGCGTCGGTGAGCTGCTGGTGGAGCTTGTCGATTTCGATGATGTCTTGCTGGCAGCTGTATCGGTTCGACACGTAGATGATCATGAAGAAGACGATGAGCAGGATGAGCCACACCTGTCGGCGGATGATGGCTGCGCTGAGGATGTCGCCGCCCAGGATCTTGCGCAGCGAGAACATTCTCGATTGTGGCGCCTCGTCCTCCGTGGCGGTCTCCTCGATCACCTCTTTCAGCGTGAGCTCCTCCAAGGGCTTGCTGTCGATGGGCTTTTCCTTGTCGTCTTGTATGTTGGGGTTGTTCTCTGTCATTTCTTCTCTGCAATTCTAAGTTTGGCGCTGCGGCTTCGTGGGTTGCTCTGTTGTTCCTCGTCGGTGGGAACAATCACTTTCGACGTGATCATGCGGAACGGGCTCTCCACCCGTCCGAAGAAGTCTTGCTCCACCTTTCCGTCGGCGCGTCCGGTCTTCATGACGTTCTTCACGATACGGTCTTCGAGCGAGTGGTAGGTGATGATGCTCAGTCGTCCGCCCGGCGCCAGCAGTTCGGTGGCCGCGGCCAGCATCTCCCGGAGGGCGTCCATCTCGTGGTTCACCTCGATGCGTAGCGCCTGGAAGAGTCGGGCCAGGTCTTTCTTCTCGCGGTCGCGTCGGAAGAGCGGTTCCACGGCCTCCATCAGGTCGTGTGTGGTGGCGATGGGTTTCTGTTGACGCGCCTTGACCAGCGTGGAGGCTATGCGGCGTGAGGTGCGCAGCTCGCCGTAGAGGTAGAGCACGTCGGCCAGTTGGCCCTCGTCATACTCGTTGACAATGTCGGCTGCCGTCTTTCCAGCCCGTTTGTTCATGCGCATGTCGAGTGGTGCGTCGAAGCGGAACGAGAAGCCTCGGCTCTCGTCGTCGAAGTGGTGGCTCGACACGCCAAGGTCGCCCAGCAGGCCGTCGATGTGGTCCACATTGTGGTAGCGCATCCAGTTTTTCAGGTAGCGGAAGTTGGACCTCACGAAGGTGAACGTCGGCCGGTTGGTTGCCTCGCCATCGCCTGGCTGCTCACCGTTGGCCGCCTCGGGGGCTTGCGGGAAGAGCGTCCTGACGTTGTTCTCCGCGTCGGCGTCTTGGTCGAAACCAAACAGCCGGCCGCCGGGGCCCAGTCGGGAGAGAATCTCACGCGAGTGCCCGCCTCCTCCAAAAGTAACGTCCACGTAGGTTCCGTTGGGGGTGATGTCGAGTCCGTCCACGCTGGCTTTCAGCAGCACGGGTACATGATATGTTTCAGCAGTCTTGACCATGCTTGTCACTATTCGTTTGTTGATGTTGGCTTGTGGGTGTCGTCGCTTTTTGGGGCCATGAGTTGCTCCAATGCCAGCCCAAACTCGTCGTTGTTCATGAAGGGCTCGCCGCCAGTCTCGTTGGCCCACACCTCGATGGTGTCGCCCATGCCCACAAAGCGTATGGCTTGCTTGATGCCTGCGGCTTCCAGGAAGTTCTTGGGGATGAGTATGCGGCCGTTGCCGTCTACGGCGAGGTTGATGACGCCGCTCACAAAGCTGCGGTAGACCATCTGCTGGCGACGGTCCCATCGCGAAAGGCGGGCGCGCATCTCGTCCATCTCGCGGTTCCAGACGCTCTCGGGGTAGATGACGAGGCATTTCTCGAAGATGTCTTGGCGCAACACCAGGCCCTCCTCGCCCGAAGTTAGGAGCACTTTGCGAAACGCGGAGGGGAGGAATGCCCGTCCCTTCGTGTCTGTTCGTGCCTCGATGTTGCCTAAAAACCGCATGTGTTCTAATTTATAATAATTTGGCTCCAAAGTTACACAAATTTCCCCACTTTACCCCACTTCTCTCCACAAATTTTGTTTTTTGCCCTCATTTTGTGACATCCGACAGGCCGCAGCCCCTTGGGCGGAAGGGAACGCCTGTTGCGAAACGATACGACAAATGGCTCGCTGAGAATGGCGCGAAATCCACCAACACCCACTTCGCCCGCAAATACGCGATTCTCGGCGCGTTTTCGCAACAATCTGATAGTTAACAACTTATCGTCAGAGGGGCCTGCCCCGTATTCCAAACTCCACATTCCGCACGATGAAACATGCCTAACCGAGCTTCGAAACATGCCTAACCAACGCGCGATAGCTTGCCTTTCGAGTCTCGAAAGATGGCCTTTCGCAACTCGAAAGATGCCTAATGGCAACGACTCCTCTCACACGAGCCATCCCCGTTGGGCACAGGAGGCTCTCGGAAGTCCCTTTTCCGCTTCTATTTGTGAGGCTCTCCGTGATGCGTTTTTGAGTCAAATTGCATTACAAAAGGTCGACTCGGCAGATGGCGAATGAGCGCTTATGGTGCCCATCCGCTGCTTGTGGATGGCGTGGGGCGTGGTGGGTGGCGCTCGCGAACCAGGCGTCGAGGGGTGGGCGGAAGGGTGGCGCGGGGTGCCTTTTCGGGAGCAAATGTGAAGAAAAGATGATTTTTTGAGCAAAAAGGAACCAATTTAGAAAAAGAAGTGTTATTTTTGCAACTTGTTAGTAGAATAGCTTGATAAGCGGAAGCATGGAAAAGACCATCGACATTGATAAGATACTTCGGAGCAAGATGGGCGAGAAAGCCAAGTGGGTGCCTCGCTGCCTCGTGAGCTGGCTGAAGCATATCGTCCATGAGGACGAGGTGAACCGATTCTTGTGGGAGAGCCGCGAGAAGGTAGGAACCGAATGGCTTACCGAATGTGTGAAATACCTGAAGATGAACGTTACCATCGAAGGCGAGGAGAATCTGCCCGACAAAAACGACGGAAAGCTCTACACCTTCGTGTCGAACCATCCATTGGGTGGTGAGGACGGCGTGTGCCTGGGATCCATCATCGGCAGGCATTACGACGGTAAGTTCCGCTATCTGGTCAACGACCTGTTGCTCTCGCTCCCTGGCTTGCGCCCCGTGAGCATTGGCATCAACAAGACCGGCAAGCAGAGTCGCGACTTCCCCCGTATGGTGGAGGCCGGCTTCCGGAGCGACAACCACATGCTCATGTTCCCCGCCGGACTCAACTCGCGCATGATCGACGGCAAGATACACGACCTGCCGTGGAAGAAAACGTTTATCACTAAGAGTGTGGAGTATCAGCGCGACGTGGTGCCCATCTATTTCAGCGGGCGCAACTCGAAGCGCTTCTACCGCATTGCCAAGTGGCAGAAAAAGCTGGGGTTGAAGATCAACCTGGCCATGCTCTTCCTCGTCGACGAGATGTATGAGAACGTGGGGAAAAACTTCCGTGTGGTGGTAGGTAAGCCCATACCCTGGCAAACGTTCGACAAGAGTCGAACACCGATGGAATGGGCCAAATTTGTAGAAGATAAGGTATACGAACAAGCTGGGCCTGCCTCGGAAAGAGGCGAGTAAGCCCGTATAAGAGATTATGATGGAAGAAGAGATTTGTCAACCAGTCGGCAAGGATCTGCTCAAGGCTGAGTTGACCCATGAGCGTGAATTGAGGACAACAAACAAGAGCCACAACGAGATTTATGTGGTTACGGCCAAGAACTCTCCCAACGTGATGCAGGAGATAGGAAGGCTCAGAGAGGTTGCTTTCCGAACAGCTGGCGGAGGAACGGGAAAGGCGGCAGACATCGACGAGTTCGACACCATGGACGACGGGTGCCGACAACTCATCGTTTGGAATCCGGAGGCCGAGGAAATCATCGGTGGTTACCGCTATCTGTTCTGCGATGATTGGCAGATCAACAACGACGGGCAACCGCAGGTGGCCATGGCCCACATGTTCCATTTCTCCGATAAGTTTATGAACGACTATGCGCCCAACACCGTGGAGCTCGGTCGCTCGTTTGTGGCGGTCGACTATCAGAACGTGCGCAAGAACACCAAGTCGATTTTTGCACTCGATAACCTGTGGGATGGCCTCGGAGCCCTGACGGTCATCAATCCACGATGCAAATATTTCCTGGGAAAGATGACCATGTACCCCTCGTTCAACCGTCGTGGGCGCGACATGATACTCTATTTCCTGCGCAAACACTTTGGCGACAAGGATGGCCTCATAACACCGATCGAACCGGTGGTTTTTGAGACTCCCGAGGAGGAACTGAAGGCTATCTTCTGCGAGGACGACTTCCGGGCCGACTACCGCATCCTCAATCGCAACGTGCGCCAGTTGGGCTACAACATCCCGCCGCTGGTGAACGCTTACATGAACCTCTCGCCCACCATGAAATTCTTCGGAACGGCCATCAACCACGAGTTTGGCGAGGTGGAGGAAAGTGGCATACTCATTGCCGTCGATGAGATTTTCGAGGAGAAGCGTGTGCGCCACATCAATAGTTTTGTGGAGGAGCACCCCGAGGCGCTCAACTTCCCCGGCCGCCCCAACACGGTGATGCTCTAAGCAGAGACCGATGGGATTGGGTTGAGAACCTAACGCATAACACATAAACAACCGCAGGGCCATTCCTGTCTGTGCGATCATGGCACGATGACGGGAATGGCCCTGCGGCTGTTTGGGGAATGTGCTCGTGGGCGTTTCGCGATGCGGTTTGCGCTTATAGGAACTCCATGAGGATGTCCCACACGGCGATGATGTGGCAAACGGAGCCCATCAGCACAAAGAAATGGAACACCGTGTGCATGAAGCGGCGCCGGTTCAGACTATAGAAGATCGCGCCCGTGATGTAGCTCACGCCCTCGCCGATGATCCACCAGAACGATGTGCGCGGCAGGGCGTCGATGAGCGGCTTGAAGGCAACGAGCACACTCAGGCCCATCACCACGAAGCAGATGGTCTCTACGTTGCTGTGGCCCTTCAGGCCGCGGAAGCTCACGATGGTGCCCGCGATGGCCGCCGACCAGATGAAGATGAACAGGGTCCAACCCCAATAGCCTTGGTCGCGCAGGCAGATGAGCGTGATGGGCGAGTAGGAACCGGCGATGTGCCAGTAGATGGCGGCGTGGTCCCACTTGCGCAAACGCTCCTTCCAAGGCGACCAGGCGCTCAAGGCGTGGTAAACTGTGGAGGCGATGTACGAGCAGATCATGCCAAAGAGATAGAGAATGATGCCCGCCGTGGCCCAACCGTTGCCCACCTGGAAGCACCAAACGAGGAAGATGGTGCCGAAGACGATGCCTAAGGCTATGCCGCCGGCATGGCTCCAACTGTTCCATAACTCTTCCTTGTGATTGAAGAAAATGCGCCGTTTCATCGTGTTTTTTGTCGTTAAGGGTGATCAGACGATAGGCAATGCGATGCCTTCTATCTTTTGGTAAATGTCGAGCGCGTAGATGTCGGTCATGCCGCTGATGTAGTCGAGCACGGCCATGATGCGGGTCTCCAGGTGCGGACTGTTGATGTCGTACTGGCTGCTGAACCTGCTGATGAGTTGTTGGGAGTGGAACTTCTCGGGGTGGACAGCCGCCGAGATAAGCGTCTCCATCAGGGTCTCCATGATTTTGTAACCGCTCAACTCCACGTCGAGCACCGGTTTGCTGCGGTAAATCTTGGCGCGCGACAGTTCGACGCAACGCTGGTAAGCCTCGCGCAGGGGCGTGTCGATGTGCTTGATGAGGCTTCCGGTGAATGTGCCTTGCAGAATCTCGTCCTCGTGATTTACAAACGTGTTGACGCAGGCGCGCTCCAAGGCGCCCACCACACAGGCTCGCATGTAAACCACCTGCTCGTTGCGGTCGGTCACGCCCTCGTCGTCGAGACGCCGCAGGATGTTGGCTTGGCCCTCGGCGTCGAAGAAGCCGAGCAGCAGGTTGCGCGTCTCCTCAAACGAAAGGATCTTCAGTTTGTGTGAGTCCTCTATGTCCATAATCTCGTAGCAGATATCGTCGGCGGCCTCCATCAGGTAAACCAGCGGATGGCGCGCGTAGCGAAGAGGCTCGCCGGGGGCGGAGAGACAAATAAGGCCCAATTCATCGGCAATTCTCTGGAAGCTCGAAGCCTCCGACTCGAAGAAGCCAAACTTGCCGTGAGCGCCGGCGTGCTGGCTCGAGAAGGGGTATTTCACGATCGACGCCAACGTGGAGTAGGTCATGACATAACCGCCCGCGCGGCGCCCCACAAACTGGTGGACCAGCAGGCGGAAGGCATTGGCGTTGCCCTCAAAGTGGGTGATGTCTTGCCAAATGGCGTCGCTCACCTCGCTGCGCAACGTAGAGCCGGGACCCTCGGTGAAGTAGGTCTGGATGGCCTTCTCGCCCGAATGGCCGAAGGGTGGGTTACCCATGTCGTGGGCGAGGCCCGCCGTTTGCACAATCGTTCCTATCTCCTCAAACAGCGTGCCGCGAAGCTCCGGGTGCTTGTCCGTCAGGCGGCGCGCCACGTCGTCGCCCAGCGACTTGCCCAGCGACGACACTTCCAATGAGTGGGTAAGGCGGTTGTGGACGAAGATGCTGCCCGGAAGGGGAAACACCTGCGTCTTGTTTTGCAAGCGACGGAAAGGGGCTGAGTAGATCAGACGGTCGCCGTCGCGCTTAAATTCGGAGCGGTCGTCGTGGCGAAGGGCATGGCGCTCCTCCTGCCCAAAACGCTTGTTGGAGATGAGTTGGGTCCAGTTCATGTTGGTTCTTGTTTCAAATCACAGCACGCCAAAGTGTTGAGACTGTGAGGGTTGGTTTGGCAAAGTTACGTTTTATTTCTCCATTTTTCGCCTTTTTAATAATTAAAAAGTATATAAGTGGACGGAATTTAGTAATTTTGCAATTGTTATGTTGAATATCAAAGTAGTCAATACTGGCCACCAGCCGCTTCCGGCTTACGCCACCCATCAGAGCGCAGGTCTCGACCTTCGCGCCAACCTGTCAGAGCCCATCGTGCTGCACCCCTTGGAGCGAGCCCTCATTCCCACGGGCTTGCACATCGCCTTGCCCGATGGCTACGAGGCTCAGGTGCGTCCGCGCAGCGGATTGGCCCTCAAGCATGGCATCACCGTGCTCAACACACCGGGAACCATCGACGCCGATTATCGCGGTGAGCTCAAGGTGTTGCTCGTCAATTTCTCCAACGACGACTTCGTGGTGAACGACGGCGAGCGCATCGCACAGATGGTGGTGGCGCGTTATGAGCAGGTGCAGTTTGAGACTGTAAGCGTGCTCGATGAGACGGAGCGCGGCGAAGGGGGCTACGGCCACACGGGTGTGAAATAATGGAGGAGCATAGGCGTTGATGTGTAAACGAGCAAGATATTACCTGTTGTTGGCCATCGCTGTTGTGGCGATGGGTGGGCAAATTGTGTCGGCGGCAACTAAGAAAAAAGCGAAGAAACCGGTCGTTTTGACCGTTGCCGACACGCTGAGCTACAACAACAGTAGAAGGTACAACTATTTCTTCTTGGAGGCTGTAAGGCAACAAGAGGCGGGGCATTACGCTGCCGCATTCGACCTCTTGAACCATTGTCTCGACATCAACCCCAAGGCGGCCGAGGCTTACTTCCTCAGGGCGCGCTACTTGTCGATGTTGCGCAAAGACTCGTTGGCGCTCAACGATCTTGAGAAAGCGGCCAGTCTGCAACCGGGAAACGCCATCTACCAAGAGAAGGTGGCGCAGTTCTATATCGGAATGGGCAATTACGACAAGGCCACCAAGGCCTATGAGCAGCTCTATGCCAACAATCGCGACCGGAGCGATGTGCTCAATGTGCTTGTCCAACTCTACCAACAGCAGAAGGATTATGGAAAGATGATCGAGGCCATCAACAAGATGGAGGAGCTGGAGGGCGTCGACGACCAGTTTGAAATGGCCAAGATGAACGTCTATGAGATGATGGGCAACACGCGGAAAGCTTACCTAACCTTGAAGCGTTTGGCAGATAGCCACCCCAACGACAAGACGTTTGCCGTCATGTTGGGCAATTGGCTCATGCAGCATAAGATGCGAAAGGCGGCTTATAAGCTCTTTGCACAGACCTTGAAAGAGGAACCCGACAACACCTATGCGCAAAGTTCCATGTACGATTATTACCGCTCGTCGGGCAACGACTCGCTGGCGCGGCAGATGATGGACCGCATACTCTTGGGTAAAAACACGCCGGCTGATAGCCGCATGCAGTTTCTCAAGCAGGCCATTCAGGAAAATGAGCAACAGGGTGGCGACTCCATGCAGATCATCCATCTATTGGATCGGGTGAGGCAAGTGGTGCCCAAGGATGCGCAGGTGGCCGAGATGCGCGCGGCCTATTTCCAAATGAAGAAGATGCCGACGGCCGTGGTCGACTCGGCGTTGATGCAACTTCTCGACATCGCCCCCGACAATGCGTGGGCACGGTTCCAACTCGTCCAAAGCAAATGGGCGACACAAGATTGGAAACTGGTGGCCTCTTTGGCGGAGCCGGGAATGCTGTATAACCCCGATGAAATGGCCTTTTATTATTTCACCGGACTCGCCAGGTTTTACCAGGAGGACGACAAGGGAGCGTTGGATGCCTTCCAGCGTGGAACCGCAGAAATCAACGACAAGAGCAATCCCGACATTGTGAGCGACTTCTATGCCATCATGGGCGATATCTATCATAGCCAAGGCGAGAAGGAAAAGTCGTATGCGGCTTACGATAGTTGCTTGCAGTGGAAGCCCGATCATATCGCTACGCTCAACAACTACGCTTATTACCTGTGTACCGAGGGTGGAAACCTGAAGAAGGCGGAGGAGATGAGCGCCAAGGCGGTGAAAGCTGAGCCGGCCAATGCCACCTACCTGGATACTTACGCTTGGATTCTCTTCTGCGAGGAACGGTATGCGGAGGCGAAGTTTTACATGGACGCCACATTGAAGAACGATACCGATTCTGCCGTTAGCGCCGCCGTGCTCGAGCATGCAGGCGACATCTATATGAAGGTGGGAGAGAAGGAGCAGGCATTGGAGTTTTTGCAAAAGGCCATCGAGGCTGGTGGCGACAAGGATGCGTTGACACGTAAAATGAACTTATATAGGAAAGAGAAATGAAAACGTCATTATTCAAAATATGTCTGATTTGCGCACCGTTGGCTTTGGCTTCGTGTGGCGCAAAGAAATCGTTGGTGAAGGATAACGCAACTGTACCCACAACACAGGCGACGCATAAGCATGCCGAAGAGATGCAGTTGGCGTTCGTGCAGAAGGTAAGCGACCAAAAGGTTTACGCCAAAAACATCGTCAGTGGTCTGTCGTTCACGGCCAACATGGATGGCAAGAGCATCACCCTGCCGGGTGCCCTCCGCATGCGCCGCGATCAGGTGATACGCTTACAGATCTTCATTCCGTATATCGGAACGGAGGCCGCGCGCATCGAGTTTACACCCGATTATGTATTGGTGGTCGACCGGTTGCATAAGCAATACGTCAAGGGCGACTACAATCAGCTCGATTTCTTGCGTAACAATGGCTTGAGTTTCTATTCCTTGCAAGCCTTGTTCTGGAACCAACTGATGTTGCCGGGAACCAATCGCGTGAGCGAGGGAGACCTCGCGAAATTCGACGTTAACCTCGATGGAATGGGACAAAATGTGCCTATCATGCTGAAAAATGGCAATTTTGCCTTCACCTGGCAGGCCAATCGAAACAGCGGATTGATAGCTCAGGCGGTGGTGGCTTATACCAGTCGTTCGCAAGGCAACTCGACGCTTACGTGGAAATACGATAACTTCAAGGCATTGGGAGCCAAGAGCTTCCCGGCCACGCAGGAGTTCTCGTTTGCCACCAACGCTACTAAGCAGGCGCGAAAGGCTACGGTCAAACTGGCGTTAGACGCCCTGAAGACTTCCGACGACTGGGAGGCCAATACCGTGGTGTCGAGCAAATATAAGAAGGTGGAGGCCCAAGACATCCTCGGTAAGCTGTTGGAGATGTAAGCCCTGAGGGGATAAGTCTTAGTAATGTAATCTTTGCCGCTTGAAGAAAGATAGAATGAGAAGATTTTTGTGCATCATGTTGAGCCTGGCCTTGGTGATGGTTGCCGGGGCGCAGACCAAGAAAACGAATACGGCCCGCAAGCAAACGCGCACCACAACGGTGCAGCGAAAGCAGACGCAAACGGTTCGCAAGAAGGCGCGACCGGTAAAAAAGAAGACGCAGACAAAGCAAGCCACGACTGCTAAAAAGCAAAACAACGCGGCGCGTTACTCCAATGCGTCGATCCGCGGACTGCAAAACCAGCGCGCGGCCATTCGGAAGAAGATCCGAGAACAGGAGAAGGCGTTGAAGGCCAACAAGGAGGATGTGGCCCAGCGTTTGAAGAACCTGATGGTCATCAATGGTGAGATCGACCAACGGCAAAAGAACATCGACAACATCCAAACGGACATTAAGCATATCGAAGGCAACATCGGCATCCTGAAATCGCAGCTCGCCACGTTGCAGTTGCAGCTGAAAGACCGACAGGCACGATATGTGAAGTCGATGCGATACATGGCTCGACATCGCTCGGTGCAAGACCGATTGATGTTTATTTTCTCCGCAAAGAACTTCGCTCAGATGTATCGGCGTCTGCGCTTCGTGCGCGAATATGCCCAGTATCAGAGGGCGCAAGGTGAGGCGGTTAGGGCCAAACAGAACCAGGTGACGCATAAAAATACGCAACTGGAGAATGTGCGAGGCCAAAAGAACAACCTCCTTTATCAGGGTAAACAGGAGAAGGAGAAACTCGAGGGCAACAAGAACGAGCAGCAGCAGATTGTCCAAGGATTGCAAAAACAACAGAAAACCATTCAGGCTATCATAGCCGAGCAGCATAAGAAAGACGCCGTTTTGAACGCCCAAATCGACCGATTGGTCGAGATTGAGGTGCAAAAGGTGCGTGAGCGTGCCGCCGCCGAGGCCAGGCGTAAGGCCGCCGCGGCTGAGGCTGCCAAACGAAGGGCGGCTGAGATTGCGCGCAAACAGGCTGAGGCCAAGCGGGCCGCCGAGGAGAATGCGCGGCGTATCGCTGAGGCAAAGGCACGTGAGGAACGCCTGAAAGAGGAGGCTCGCAAGGCTGCCGCCGCTGAGGCGGAGGCACGTCGGGCACGCGCTGAGGCTGCCGAAGCGGCCAAGGCAAGGGCTCGTGAGCAAGCGCTGGCTGAGGAAAGGGCTCGCCAAAAGGCTACGGCTCGTGAGCTGGCGAGAAGCGCCGCAAAGGCCGAGGCTGCCGCAAAGGCCGCCGCCGACAAGGAGGCTGCTGCCCAACGAATGGCCGCCGAGGCTGCTGCCCGTAAACAACGGGCTGAGCAGGCTGCCCGCGAGGCTGAGTCGGCACGACTGGCTGCCGAACGTAAGCAGAAGGCCGACGCCGCCCGTGCCAGGGAGGAAATTGCCGACGCGAAGGAAAATGCGGAAGAGATGGTGAAGTTCTCGTCTGTCGACCGTATGATGAACAGTGGCTTTGAGGCCAACCGTGGACGCCTTCCCATGCCCATCACGGGTAGTTATAAGATCGTGAGTCACTTCGGACAATATCAGGTGGCCGGCCTGAAGGGTGTGACGCTCGACAACAAGGGCATCAACATCATGGGTGGCGCGGGTTGCCAGGCACGTGCTGTCTATGACGGCGAGGTGAGTGCGGTCATTGGCTATGGTGGCAACATGGTTGTCATGGTGCGTCATGGCGCATACATATCTGTCTATTGTAACTTGAAGTCGGTTAGCGTTAGCCGTGGCCAAAAGGTCAGTACCCGACAAATATTGGGTACTGTTGGTCCCGACCATATCCTCCAATTCCAGTTGCGTAAGGAACGCGCCAAGCTGAATCCTGAGTCTTGGCTTGGGCGCTAAAGGGCCAAACAGCATCAATAGTGAAAAGGCGCAAACCCTTCATTTTTGACGATTCCATCGTTCTTTTCTGCGATAAAAGGATGTCCTTAAGGGGAATCGGAATCTAAAAACGCAAGGGGCGCTCATCGCATTTGTGATGAGCGCCCCTTGCGTTTCTTATGTTTCGTCCTTGCGTTTCTTATGTTTCGTCCTTGCGTTTCTTGTGATTCCCACTTTCGCTTCTTAGGATTTGCCCTTGCGTGTCTTATATATCCTCCTCGCACTTCTTATGTTCCAAACAGACTTAGGTTGTCTGTGAGTCTTGCGCAGAGGATGGTGAATTATCGCTTTTGTGCCAAGTCGGCGGTGGAGAGGTTCTTGTTTTTGCGATGACGGCTATTCTTGGGAAGATGTGTGACGGATGTCGCGACCGTCGAGAAGGCTGGTATAGGTGTCGAAGGCATGCTCCATTTCGCTAATTTTCACGAATTCATCGGCGCTGTGACTGCGCGAAGACTCGCCTGGACCAAGCTTGAACGAGGGGAACGGCATGAGCGCTTGGTCGCTCAGAGTGGGCGAACCGTAGGGCGTCATGCCCATGTTGACACACGCTCTCACCAACGGATGGTCGGGGTCGATGTGCGAAGAGTGAAGGCGGAATGAGTGTGCTTGGACATCGCACTTCACGTTTTGTAGGATGATGTCGTACACTTCCTCGTTTGCGTAATACTCGTTGGTTCTCACATCCACCAACATTTGGCATGTGTCGGGTATGACATTGTGCTGCGTTCCCGCATGAACCACCGTCAGCGTCATCTTCGTCGGGCCGAGGAATGGGCTTACCTTGTCGAACTGATAGTCGCGAATCCATCGCATGTCGTCGAGCGATTCGTAGATGGCGTTGACACCTTCGTTGCGCGCAGCGTGCCCACTCTTGCCATGTCCGATGAGGTCGAGTACCATCAGCCCTTTCTCAGCGATGGCTGGTTGCATGCCTGTCGGCTCACCCACGATGGCCACATCCATGTGGGGCAATAATGGAAGTACGCGGCTGATGCCGTCTTTGCCTGATATTTCTTCCTCGGCCGATGCCAAGTAAATGAGGTTGTAGGGCTGCGGTCTAAGTGATAAGAATCGAAAAACCTGTAGGAGCGTGGTCAGTCCGCCCCCGCAATCGTTGCTTCCCAGGCCATAGATCCGGTCGTCCTCGACGCTTGCCCTGAATGGGTCGCGAGTCCATGAAATGGCCGGTTTCACCGTGTCGATATGAGCGTTGAGCAGTAAGGTCGGTTTCTGCTCGTCGTATCCATCGGCCATCAGCCACAGATTGTTGGCCTCGCGATGAGGTGCGAGACCGTAACTCTTCATCCGTTGCTCCATGAGGTCGGCCGCATCTTTCTCCTCTCGGCTAACGCTCGGTGTGTTAATCAAGGCGCACAGCAAATCGATGGCGTCTGTTACATAATCCTGATGTTTCATAACGCAGGCAAAATTAAGAAAAAACACCAAATTATTTCCTACTTTAAGGAATATTCTTTAACTTTGCATGAAATAAGAGTAGCGCGCTGATTGAAGACCGCGTGTCCTCGGCTCAGCGTCTGCTTGGACTTTGCGTAATAATTAAAAGCCTATCCATCATGCAGAATTTAAGTCATCTCTCTGTGCTCATCCATGAGCAGGCTAAGAAGTATGGCTCGCGCCCCGTTCTGACTTTCCGTAGTTTTGGAAGTCTGAAATGGAAGACAGTTTCCTGGAATCAGTTTTCTTTGCGCGTGAAGCAAGTGAGCAATGCCTTGTTGAATCTTGGCATTAAGCCCCAGGAGAAGATAGCGGTGTTCTCGCAAAACTGCATCCAATATCTCTACACAGATTTTGGAGCGTACGGAATTAGGGTTGTGTCCATTCCTTTTTATGCAACCAGTTCCGAGAGCCAAATACAGTACATGATCAACGACGCCGAGGTAAAGTACCTGTTTGTTGGCGAGCAAGATCAGTACGATAAGGCTCATCGCATATTCCCTTTGTGCCCTTCGTTGGAGCGAATCATCATCTTTGATGAGAGCGTGCGCGTTAGTTCGCACGATCCCAACGCCATTTATTTCGAGGACTTCCTGAGGTTGGGCGAGGGCCTTCCGCGCCAGACGGAGGTCGAAAAGCGTTGGGCCGAGGCCAACGAGGACGACGTTTGCAACATCCTTTATACCAGTGGCACCACAGGAGCGAGCAAGGGCGTTATCCTGAACTATCGCCAATACAATGCCGCCATAATTGCCAACGGCAAGTGTGTGGGCGTCTCCGACAAGGACCGCGCTATCAATTTCTTGCCTTTCACACATGTGTTTGAGCGTGGATGGTCGTATTTGTGTCTTTCCGTGGGTGCCCAACTCATCATCAATACTTATCCAAAGGAGATCCAAGACTCCATGCGTGAGACCCATCCCACATGTATGTCGAGCGTGCCTCGCTTCTGGGAGAAGGTTTATCAGGCCGTGAAGGCCAAGATGGATGAGGCCAGTGGTGTGCAGCGCAAGCTCTTCAACCACGCCCTTAGTGTTGGTCGCCGCCACAACATCGAGTATCTTGCCAATGGCAAACGTCCGCCTTTGGCCTTGGCTCTCGAGTATAAGTTGGTTAACAACACGGTGCTCAGCATTGTCCGTAAGCAACTGGGCCTGGAGCATCCCAATATCTTCCCAACCGCTGGAGCTTACGTCTCGCCCGAAGTGGAGCAATTTGTCCATTCCATCGGCATAACGATGATCGTAGGCTATGGCCTCACAGAGAGTTTGGCCACCGTTTCGTGCGACCGCCCCAAGCAAAAATACACCATTGGTTCTGTGGGAAGACTCATTGATGGCATTGAGCTGAAGATTGGCGAGAACGATGAGATCCTGCTCAAGGGTCCCACCATCACTCCCGGCTATTACCACCGCGATGAAGCCAATGCGCAATCATTCGACAAGGATGGCTTCTTCCATACTGGCGACGCCGGCTACATGAAGGATGGTGAGCTCTTCCTTCGCGAGCGCATTAAGGACCTCTTCAAGACCAGCAACGGTAAGTATGTGGCACCTCAGATGGTCGAGTCGATGCTGTTGGTCGACAAGTATGTTGATCAGGTGGCCGTCATTGCCGACCAGCGTAAGTTTGTTTCGGCGCTCATTGTACCCGAGTTCCATCTTATCGAAGAGTGGGCACGCGAGCATGGCATCGCCTTTGAGAACAACGAAGAGCTATGCGCCAACCCGAAGGTTCACGACATGATGATGGAGCGCATTGCCACGTTGCAGCAGTCGTTGGCGGGCTATGAGCAGATCAAACGTTTCACCTTGTTGCCCCATCATTTCTCGATGGAATCGGGCGAATTGACCAATACGCTGAAGATGCGTCGCCCCATTATCTATAAGAACTACAAGGCCGTAATCGATAAGATGTACGAGGAATAGGCCGATGGTGCCCAAGCCACACCCCGCCCATTGTCTCATTATGCAAGAATAACAAACGATGATAACAGCAGATCAATTGAAAGATGTGATGGACCGCGCTGAAAAGCTCCATCATTATCTTAATATCGACCAAAAGAAAGTGGAGTTTGAGGAGGAACAGTTGCGCACCCAGGCTCCCGATTTCTGGGACGACCCCAAGCGGGCACAGGTCCAGATGAAGAAAGTCAAGGACATTGAGAAATGGATTAAAGGCTACCAGAGCGTTCGTCAGAGCGCCGATGAGTTGCAGTTGGCTTTCGATTTCTATAAGGAGGAAATGGTTACCGAGGAAGAGGTCGACGCCGATTACGCCAAGGCCATCCATGCCATCGAGGAGCTTGAGCTGAAGAACATGCTCCGCCAGGAGGAAGATTCGATGGACGCCGTGATGAAAATCAACTCTGGTGCGGGTGGCACTGAGGCACAAGACTGGGCCCAGATGCTCATGCGCATGTATATGCGTTGGTGCGAGGCCAATGGCTACAAGGTTACCATCACTGACCTTCAGCCCGGTGAAGAGGTCGGCGTGAAGAGCATGACCATGACCATCGAGGGTGGCGAGTATGCCTACGGCTTCCTGAAGAGCGAGAATGGTGTGCACCGTTTGGTGCGCGTATCGCCCTATAACGCCCAAGGCAAGCGCATGACCAGCTTCGCCAGCGTCTTCGTCACACCGCTTGTCGACGACACCATCGAGGTGTATGTCGATCCCGCCAAGGTCAGTTGGGACACCTTCCGCAGTTCCGGCGCCGGTGGACAGAACGTGAATAAGGTGGAGTCGGGTGTCCGATTGCGCTACCAATACGAAGACCCCGACACGGGTGAGAAGGAGGAAATCCTCATTGAGAACACCGAGACGCGCGACCAGCCCAAGAACCGCGCCAAGGCCATGCAACTCTTGAAGAGTCAGTTGTACGACCGTGCGCTGAAGAAGAAGCAAGAGGCCCAGGCCAAGATCGAGGCAGGCAAGAAGAAGATCGAGTGGGGAAGCCAAATCCGCAGCTATGTCTTCGACGACCGTCGTGTGAAGGACCATCGCACCGGCTATCAGACCTCCGACGTCGATGGCGTGATGGACGGCAAGATCGACGGCTTCATCAAGGCCTACCTCATGGAGTTCCCCACCGAGGAAGAGGCTCAGTAAGCCCTATGGTTTGCATCACTAAAAACCTTAAAATATTGAAGATATGAGTAAAAAGAAAGTAGACAAGCATCCCGTAGTGCACGAGGTGACCCAGACGGCTCGTCCTCGCAAGCGTCAGAATCATGAGCAAAAGCAGAAGGATAAGGGTGAGGTCGTTGTCAAGTGGATATTTGGCGTCCTTTTCGCACTTTCCATCCTTTATATTATTTGGTCAATGTATATTGCATAAAAATGAGTGGACTTGAGATAGAACGCAAGTTTCTCGTCAAGAAAGGCGACGCATACAAAGGCGCCGCCTTTTCTTGTAGCCACATCCAGCAAGGCTACATCCCCGCTGAAGGGGCCACGGTTCGCATCCGCATCCGCGACGAGAAAGGCTACCTGACCATAAAGAGTCATAGCACCAATGGCGGCCTGAGCCGTTATGAGTTTGAGAAAGAGATCAGCCTTGATGAGGCCATGCACCTGATGGCCTTATGCCGAGGAGGCGTGGTCGACAAGCACCGCTGGCTGGTGAAGAGCGGTTCCCACACGTTCGAGGTCGACGAGTTTCATGGCGCCAACGCCGGTTTGGTGGTGGCCGAGGTGGAACTTGGCAGTGAGGACGAATCCTTCGAAAAGCCCGATTTCATCGGTCCCGAGGTCACGGGCGACGTTCATTTCCGCAACTCGCACCTTCTTTCCGACCCTTTCTGCAACTGGCGACAGCTCGTGCCAGAAGCATACCAAGGCCCTGACCAATAAGCACGCCGATGCCGTCGGCCAACCAGTCGACGACATCGCCACTTCGTTGTCCTCCCGTGCAAGTGGCCTGCACCACCTCGATGAGTCCTCCCATGAGCAGGGGGATGATGAAAGCCCATGTGCGCAGAAACCGCTTGTTGATGGTGGAGCGATTGAAGGCGTGCTCAGTCCACACCACCGCACACAGTCCGCCATACATCACGAAGTGGGTCCACTTGTCGATCATGCTGATGCCGTCGAGTGGCGTTTCGGGCATGGGTATGAGGCAAAGCACCCAAATAACGGTTACGCATATCCAAGAGAATGGGTAACATCTTAAAATATCATACGGATTTTTCATTTTTACTTTCACTTTAATGCAAAAGTAGATAATATTTTGTAATTTTGCAAGCGTTTAATGATGAAAAGGTTAGTATGTTAGAAGAAAGAGCAAGTTTTGGAAGTAAGTTGGGAATGATCCTTGCCACCGCTGGCGGGGCGGTTGGCCTGGGCAACGTTTGGCGTTTTCCTTACATGGCCGGACAGAACGGAGGTGCCGCCTTTATCCTTATATATATAGGTTGCGTGTTGCTGTTGGGCATTCCCTGCATGGTGTCTGAGTTTATCATAGGTCGTCATGGCGCTTCCAACACCTATCGCGCTTATTCGAAGATGTCGCACGGCAACGCCTGGAAGTTTGTGGGATTGCTGGGCGTTCTCACCGGTTACCTCATCACCGGCTATTACGCCGTGGTGTCGGGCTGGTGCCTTCAGTACATCTACGCGTCGGTTGCCGGACAGTTGCATGGCGACCCCTCGTTTGTGAAAAGCTATTTCCAATCGTTCTCCACCGACCCCATCCGTCCCATCATTTGGCTTGTAGCCATTTTGCTCATCACCCATTTCGTCATCATCCATGGCGTTCGCGGAGGCATTGAGAGGGCCTCCAAGTTGCTCATGCCCACCCTGTTCGTCCTGCTGTTGGTCATCGTTGTGGCCTCGTGCATGCTTCCTGACGCCGAGAAAGGCATCGATTTCCTGTTCAAGCCCGACTTTGGCAAGGTCGACCGTGGCGTGTTCCTTGGCGCCCTGGGCCAGTCGTTCTATTCGTTGAGCATCGCCATGGGTTGCATCTGCACCTATGCTTCCTATTACACCCGCCAAACCAACCTGCTGCAATCGGCCGTGCAGATCTCGGTCATCGACTCGTTGGTAGCCATCCTCGCCGGCCTGATGATTTTCCCCGCCGCCTTCTCGGTGGGCGTCAACCCCGACAGCGGCCCGTCGCTTATCTTCATCACCCTTCCCAACGTGTTCAACCAAGCCTTCGCCAGCATGCCCATCCTGGGATGGGTCATCTCGTTGTTGTTCTATGCGTTACTATCGTTGGCCGCCCTCACCTCGCTCATGTCGCTCCACGAAGTGAGCACCGCGTTCTTCTATGAGGAGCTCCACATCACCCGCGATAAGGGCGCCGTCATCGTCACCGTTACCACCATCATCATTGGAGCGTTCTGCTCGCTCTCCTTAGGACAGTTTGATGGTCTGCGCATAGGCGACAAGTCGCTCTTCGACGTGTTCGACTTTGTTACTGGCCAAATCTTCCTTCCTCTTGGCGGATTTCTCACCTGCCTGTTCCTGGGCTGGTTTGTTCCCAAACGCTTGGTGAAAGACGAGTTTACCAACTGGGGCACCGTTAGCGGTCGCTTCTTTGGCGTCTTCCTTTTCTTGGTACGCTTCGTGTGCCCGTTGGCCATTCTCAGCATATTCCTCCATCAGTTCAACGTAATATAACCGGCGCCTTCCTCCCACGGCGCTACCATACCCCCGCACATCAACATGACAGAACGTGGTAATTTTGGAACCAAGATAGGCGTGGTGCTCGCTACGGCAGGCTCCGCCGTTGGCTTAGGCAACATTTGGCGTTTTCCCTATATGACCGGCCAGGATGGTGGCGCCGCCTTCATCCTGGTTTATGCCGTGTGCATCCTTTTGTTGGGCATTCCCGGCATGGTGGCCGAGTTTGTTGTGGGTCGCCATGGCGCATCCAACGCCGTTCGCGCCTATTATAAGATGGGCGGACGATGGTGGTCGGCCATTGGATACATGGGCACCGTCACCTCCATGATTATCCTCGGCTTCTACGCCGTTATTGCCGGATGGTGCCTGCAATACCTTGTGGCCTCGTTTATGGGCAACCTCCATGGCGACACCAACTATGTAGCCACCTATTTCAAGACCTTCTCGTCAGACCCCTGGCAGCCCCTTCTGTGGACCATAGTGTTCATAGTCATCACCCACCTGGTGGTGATCCGTGGCGTTCGAAAAGGCATCGAGAAGTTCAGCAATGCCCTCATGCCCATCCTCTTCGGGCTGTTGCTGGTCATCGTGGTGGCCTCCTGCCTCCTGCCCAATGCCGGCAAGGGCGTTGAGTTCCTGTTCAAGCCCGATTTCTCACGCATGTCGCAAAGTGTGTTGCTCGACGCCCTTGGCCAAGCCTTCTTCTCCCTCTCGCTCGGCACGTCGTGCCTCTGCACCTACGCCTCCTACTTCAGTAGGCAAACCAACCTGCTGAAGACCGCCGGACAGATCGCTTGCGTCGACACCCTCATCGCCATCCTCGCCGGCCTGATGATCTTCCCCGCCGCCTTCTCCGTGGGCATCCGCCCCGACAGCGGCCCGTCGCTTATCTTCATCACCCTTCCCAACGTGTTCCAGCAAGCGTTTAGCCCCAGCTTGGGCTATGTGGTGGCCATCCTCTTCTATGCGCTCCTGGCGCTGGCAGCCCTCACGTCCACCATCTCCATGCACGAGATAGGCACCTCCTTCTTCTATGAGGAGCTCCACATCTCACGCAGGCGAGGCGCCATCATCGAGACGGTGGTTTGCTGCGCCATCGGTGTGCTCTGCTCCCTGTCGTGTGGCGCCGTCGACATCAGCTTGTTCGGCAAGTCGTTCCTCGACTGCTGCGACTTCCTCACCTCCAACATTCTCTTGCCCCTCGGTTCCTTCTTCACCTGCATCCTCGTGGGGTGGATGGTGCCCCGACGGGTGGTCAAGGACGAGGTGTCCAACTGGGGCACGCTGCGCGTGTCGGTCTATGCCGTGTGGCTCTTCATCATCCGCTTCATCTCGCCCGCGTGCATCTTGCTGGTGTTCCTCCATCAGATGGGCTTCGTCTAATACGCCATCCATCCTACTAACCTAACCTATCCATCGACGTGAAACTCAAAGACTTTCTCTATTTCAACCGTTCCGACCGCAATATCGTCATCTTTTTCCTGACGTTGCTGGTGGTTGCCGGCACCCTCGTTTCTTACTTGGGGTGTGAAACCGATACACCCTTGGCCCTGGCTCCAGATAGTCTCCCCGCGGCCGACAGCGCGCGCCCGTCGAACCATCGCGCCGCCACCTATTATTCCGACCAAGGCGGTTATTACCGCCAAGACGACGTAAGGCGGCCCGAGCGTTTCGCGTTCGATCCCAACACCGCCGACAGCAGCCAGTTGCTTCGCTTAGGATTGCGCCCGTGGCAGGTGCGTAGCATCTATCGTTACCGCGCCAAGGGCGGCATCTACCGTCAGCCGTCCGACTTCGCCCGGCTCTATGGGCTCACACAAAAGGAGTATCGCGAGCTGGAACCCTATATCCGCATCGGTGCCGATTATCAACCCGCCGCCGACCGCTATGCCACCCACCATGAGGCTCGCCGCGACAGTTTGAAGCCCACTTACCCCGCGAAGCTCCAACTCTCGCAAACCATCGACCTCAACACCGCCGACACCGCATTGCTGAAGCGTGTGCCTGGCATAGGCTCTTACTTTGCGCGCGAGATAGCCCATTACCGCCAACGGCTGGGCGGTTTTTACAGTGCCGACCAACTGCTCGAGATCGACGATTTCCCCGAGAAGGCCCTCTCGTATTTTGTGATCCACGACAAGCCCGCCAAGATTGCCGTGAACCGTCTGACGCTCAACCAGCTTAAGCGCCATCCCTACATCAACTATTACCAAGCCAAGGCCATCACCGATTACCGCCGCTTGCGTGGACCGCTGAAGAGCCTCGCCGATTTGCGCTTGCTCAAAGACTTCACCCCCGAGGACATGGAACGCCTGAGCCACTACGTGGAGTTCTGATTCGAGGTTGCCAGTGGTCCCACCCATGAGTCGACCACAGGCTGCGCCTCATGCCACCCGTCCTGATTTTTTGCTAAAAAGTTGTGCGCCGATTTGGGTTGAAATAGCGCACGAAAAAGTCGTTTATGCGTGTTTGGAACGCAAAATCAGCGCTTCGCTTTTGCCTTTAGGCATCTTTCGAGTTGCGAAACATGCCCGATCGAAACACCGCTTGGCATGTTTCCCACTGCGAAAGGCCATGTATTGAGCCTCGGTTAGGCATGTTTTGTGGTGTGGAATGTGAAATGTTGAGTGTGGAATGGAGTCTTTGGATGGTAAGTGGCTGAGTGTTAGGATGATGCGTAAAAGCGCTGAGAATCGCGTATTTCGGACAAATATTTCCGTCGTGGAAAACAAACGTGTAGTTTTCTGTATAGATTGTTACAATAATTCGTTGCGCTTGCCCCAACTGCTGTTGCACCTCTTGCGTTGCCGCGAGGCGCCCAAGGAGCGAACCTACCCACCCGCCAGTAGGCGCAATGCCGATGTGGGAACCGGCCACGCCGCATCGCCCCGTTTACCCACGCTTGGCGCAGCCATTTGCAAAATGTATGCTTATACCCTTTTTCTGCATATAGGCGCACGGTCCTTCCTCAGTCGTGAAATTGCCTAACACGACTTATGAAGTGTGGATATACACCTTATTTTCTTCCCTATTATACAATGTACCCCACTGTTCCGATATCTATTTGCCTCACGTTTCTAAGGAGAGCCGTTTACTTACGTTATGTATTAAATTCACCTTGAACGCATATTTATAACGGTTGATTATGGTCTAAATGTAAGAAATATGTTTGAAATATAAGAAAAATGCAGATTTGTTTGCATGTTTGCATGATAAATAGTAACTTTGCGAACGGATAAGGAATAAAAATACACAGCATGAAGACAAAAGACCGCCGGCTTGAAGCCATCAAGATGATTATTTCAGGTAAAGAAGTAGGTAGTCAGGAAGAAGTGCTCAACGAGTTGCGCAAGGAAGGGTTCACGCTCACCCAAGCTACGCTGAGCCGCGACCTGAAGCAGCTGAAGGTTGCCAAAGCGGCCTCGATGAATGGCAAGTATGTTTATGTTTTGCCCAACGAGACCATGTATCGACGATCACACAAGCCCCTATCGGCCGGTGAGATGTTGAGCAATCCCGGTTTCCTATCCATCAATTTCTCGGGCAACCTCGGAGTTATCAAGACTCGTCCAGGTTACGCCAGTTCCATTGCTTACAACATCGACAACAGTAACGTGCCCGAAATATTGGGTACCATCGCCGGCGACGACACCATTATTATCGTGCTTCGCGAGGGTGTCGACCATAACGCTCTTATAGACGGCATTAACGACATAGTAGATTTTTAACAACATCCATGAAAGACATTCAGGTAATGGTGGCCGATGAGAGCCATGTGAAATACGTCGACACCATTCTTCAGACCATTGCAGACGCCGCCAAGGTGCGCGGCACCGGCATCGCCAAGCGCTCACCCGAGTATGTGGCAACCAAGATGCGTGAGGCCAAGGCCGTCATAGCGCTCGAGGGCGAGCGCTTCGCAGGATTCAGTTATATTGAGACATGGGGTAACAAGCATTATGTAACCACCTCCGGACTGATCGTCCATCCCGACTACCGTGGCCTCGGACTCGCCAAGCGTATCAAGAACCTCACCTTCACGTTAGCCCGCGTGCGTTGGCCCCACGCCAAGATCTTCTCGCTCACGTCGGGATCGGCCGTGATGACGATGAACACCCAGCTGGGCTACCATCCCGTGACCTTCAACGACCTCACCGACGACGAGGCCTTTTGGCGAGGCTGCCAGGGATGCATCAACCACGACGTGCTGGAGCGCACCGGGCGAAAGTTCTGCATCTGCACCGCCATGCTCTTCGACCCCGACGAGCACCTGCCCGCCAAGATTTCCCCAGAGGTCATGGAGCGCATACGCCGCATCGACGGGCTGAAAAGCACGGCCACGATGACCTCCGACGACTTTGGGGAGTCGTAGCCCGGTAGCTCGGAGCGGAGCAAATCGCAAGGAACAGAAACACCTATTATAATATAACAACAACAAAAACACCAAAATACATCCGTTCTTGTCCATGTGTCGGCCGTGAGCCGCAAGGCCATTGGGGCCAGCATGGGCCGGACGGGAAAAACAGGAGCATCATTATGAAAAAGAAAGTAGTGGTAGCCTTCAGTGGAGGCCTTGATACATCATACACCGTTATGAAACTCGCCCAGGAGGGCTGGGATGTCTATGCAGCATGCGCCAATACCGGCGGATTCAGCGCCGAGCAGTTGAAGACCAACGAAGAGAACGCCATCAAGTTGGGCGCCGTGAAGTATGTAACCCTCGATGTGACGCAGGAGTACTACACCAAGTCGCTGAAATACATGATCTTCGGCAACGTGCTGCGCAACAACTGCTATCCCATCTCCGTGTCGTCGGAGCGCATTTTCCAGGCCATCGCCATTGCCCGCTACGCCAAGGAGATTGGCGCCGACGCCATTGCCCACGGATCGACGGGTGCCGGCAACGACCAGATACGTTTCGATATGACGTTCCTCGTCATGGCCCCTGGAGTGGAGATCATCACCCTGACGCGCGACAAGGAGCTCTCGCGCAAGGAGGAGGTCGACTACCTGAACGAGCACGGCTTCTTCGCCGACTTCACCAAGTTGAAGTATAGCTACAACGTAGGCATTTGGGGCACCAGCATCTGCGGTGGCGAACTGCTCGACCCCACCCAGGGACTGCCCGAGGAGGCCTACCTGAAGCACGTCACCGCCGAGGAGCCCGAGGCCGAGTTGCGCATCACTTTCGAGATAGGCGAGATAGCCGCCGTCAACGGCGAGCCGTTCGACGATAAGGTCAAGGCCATCCAGAAGATCGAGGAGATAGGCGCCAGCTACGCCATCGGCCGCGACTGCAACGTGGGCGACACCATCATCGGCATCAAGGGCCGTGTGGGATTTGAGGCCGCAGCGCCCATGCTCATCATCGAGGCCCACCGCCTGCTGGAGAAGTCGACCCTCTCCAAGTGGCAGCAATATTGGAAAGACCAGGTGGCCAACTGGTACGGCATGTTCCTCCACGAGAGCCAATACCTGGAGCCCGTCATGCCCGACATGGAGGCGTTCCTCAGCAGTTCGCAGCGCCACGTCAATGGTACCGCCATCCTGAAGTTGCGCCCCTATGGCTTCCAGACCGTCGGCGTCGACTCGCCCGACGACCTCACGAAGTCGAAGCT